>JAPLJV010000007.1 GCA_026388415.1 Deltaproteobacteria bacterium
TAACTCCTGCACAAGAATAACTGGCGAGGAAAGCGAACATCCGCCGCTCACCTCCTGTTCTCAAAATAGATCCCTCTTGAAGAACAGAAAAGCGGACAAATCACGTGCTACAAAACCGGACAATTCTATTTGCTCTTGACACAAAAAAACACAAAAAAACTTCTTGACAAATAGAACAATCGTTCTATATGCTGTAATCATGGATAGTAACCGCACAATAAAAACAGTCCATCAAGCCATCGCTGCCTTCTTCAGGGAAAATAGGCGTATGCCTTCCTATGGGGAAATGATCACCCTGCTTGGCGTAAAATCAAAGAGCGTCGTGGACTTCTGGATCAAAAAGCTCATCAATGCCGACTTAATTGAAAAAGACAGCAAAGGCCATCTGACCTTTTCAAGGAGTTCTATCGGCCTGCCCATGGCAGGTTCAGTTCAAGCAGGTTTTCCGTCACCCGAAGAAGAAGCCCTCTGCGACGTCATTTCCATGGACGAATACCTGGTCACCAGGCCGGAGGCATCTTTCTTGCTGCGTGTTAGCGGTGATTCCATGATTGGCGAGGGCATCATGGAAGGGGACTTGGTCATCGTTGAAAAAGGACTGGAACCGAAAGAAGGCGACGTCGTTATTGCTGAGGTTGATGGCGAATGGACCATAAAATACTTCCGGAAGCAGGGTAAGCAGATAATTCTGGAAGCAGCCAATCCCAAATATCCCATTATCAGACCTCAGCAGGAACTAAAGATTGGCGGCATAGTTTCCGCAGTTGTCCGCAAATATCACCACTAGCGATATAAAGATTAAAGATTATTGGTTTATTGCCGATAATAGTATTGAAAGGAGCGCATTATGACTACCATCGCAACGACTTTTTCAAGGCATATAAGAACGCCAAGACCAGCTTATAGAACTTTTTCAATGCCCAACTATGTTACGCAATTCTGCTATGTTATAGAACATTCCGACTGGGATCAGAAAATCCTTGCCTATGAAGCTCGGGTGAATAAGATCTGTGTGGGCATAATCATCGCTTCTGTTCTTTTCTTTGTGCCAACTTTGGTAAAAGTATTTCTGCGATAGGCGCCACAATCTTCTGGGGTTTCTTTTTCTTACCTTGCCATTATGGTGAACCGCGATGTCACGAAAAAAAATGATAATATTGGGGATGGTTATCGGTTCTATTGCCGGAGGGTATATCCCCTCACTCTTTGGTAGTGATGACCTTATGATCTCACTTCTGGGAAGCTCTGTTGGTGGTATTCTCGGCATCTGGATAGCATATAAATTATCCGGATAGCTTATTGGTATGGGTTTCCTGACCAATAAAAATTTTCATATTTTTATATCTTGAGAAAACCATCACACCGGCACATAAACTCCCCGCTTCGTCGTTTTTATCCCGCCCAACCTTGCCGCCCGGCTGGTGATGGCATGGATCTGCTTTGGGGTCATGCCTTTTTCAGCGGCCACTGCTACTTTTTATGAATGCCGGATCTCTCTCAAGCTCCTTGGCAAGCTCCTGTATCTCCCTTTGTATTGCAGGTGAAAAAGAATTGAAGGCGCCTTCTGCCCCGGAGTTCTTTCCTGCCTCAACATGGCTGGAGGCATTAGCGCCGCTTTCCTGCATGATCATAAGAATGATTTTTTCAAATCTCTTTTGAATATTCGGCGAGAATTGTGCAAGATTCTGTTCTGCCTGTAATGCAGCGGGATTCTTTGACGCTATCATCCTCCTTGTGAAGATTTTCTACTGTCCAACAGTATTGTTACCGGGCCATCATTTATGAGTTCCACTTTCATCATAGCCTGAAATTCCCCACCGGACACATTATTGATTCTTTCCCGTCCTTTGGAGATGAAGTATTCGTAAAGCAGATTGGCTTTTACAGGATCTTCGGCAGATACGAACGATGGTCTTCTTCCCTTACGACAGTCCCCCAAGAGGGTAAATTGTGAAACCACAAGCATTGCATATGATTTATCCAGCAGCGAATGATTCATTTTACCCATTTCGTCATCAAATATCCTTAAGTTTATTACCTTATCCAGAAGATAATCAGCATCTTTGTTATCATCGCCGCGTTCAACACCGAGAAATACCAACGCCCCTTTTTCTATAGAAGAAATCTTCCTGTTACCAACAAATATGGCTGCACTACCCACTCTCTGCACGACAGCTCGCATATTAATGATACCGCCTTTCTATCCAAACCGAAGTGCTTAGCCAAAAAGCATAGCTGCCTATTGCATGCTCAACAGCCTCAATGACTGTAGGGGCACGTGGCAACGTGCCCCTACAGATCGCTTAACGATTGCGTTTTTTACCGTCCCCGCCAGCAGCAGAGACAGAGCTGCTCTTCCTTGAGGCCAATGGCTTCTATCATATCTTCAATGTGCAGGTATTTGAGAGACGTCACATTGAGGTCACAACGGATCCATTCAAGCATATTCCTGTATTTCTCGGAGCGGTGATCCAGATATTCCTCAATGTTCTCGATGTCTGCACCCTCAATGGCCCGGATGGCCCGACGGGAAGCCAGTTCCGCTTTCGACCTTGTCGAAGAGGCAAAAGTGCAGGGAAACATCAGGGGCGGACAGGCCGGACGGATGTGGATTTCCAGGGCGCCGTTGTCAATAAGCTTCTTGACAGTAAAATTCTTCAGTTGTGTCCCGCGCACGATGGAATCATCGCAGACAATCATCCGGCTGTCTTTGATGACGCCCCGGATGGCGTTTAGTTTCATGGTCGCCACAAGATCCCGGATATCCTGGGAGGGCGGGGTGTAACTCCGGCCATAACCCGGTGTATATTTTACGAGCGGCCGCCGGTAAGGAATGCCCGATTCGATGGCGTATCCGATGGCATGACCGACGCCGGAATCAGGAATCCCGGTGACAAAATCGGCCTGGACGTCATCGTTACGGGCCATGGCTCGGCCACAGCGCTCCCGGGCGTTTTCCACGGTAACGCCCTCATAGACCGATGAGGGATCGCCGGTGTAGATCCAAAGGAAGGCGCAGACGCGTTTCTCCGCGTTTTCTCCTTTGAGGTTTTTCAGTCCTGACAAGGATAGCAGCGTGATTTCACCCGGTCCCAAATGTTTTACCAGATGGTATCCGAGGTTTGGAAAGGCGCTGACCTCGGTTGCGACGGCAAATCCCGTCGCCCCGTCAATGCTTTTCTCGCCGATGGAAAGGGGGAAACGACCGTATTTATCCCGAGCGGCATAGACGCCTTCGGGGGTCATGATCAGCGCACAGATGGACCCTTCAATGGCATCCTGCATCTTGACGATGCCGTCAACAATGGAATCGCCCTGATTGATCAATTTGGCCACCATCTCGACGGTATTGATCCCTCCACCGGTCATTACGCTGAAGGACGCTCCCTTGTCCATCAGCTCTTTCGTGAGCCGTTCCTTGTTGGTGATCAAACCGGTTACGGCAATCGCGAAGGTGCCAAATTTGGAACGCACAATCAGGGGTTGGGGCGATTCATCGTCAATGGAGCCGATCCCCTGATAGCCGAACATTCTTTTGTAATCCTCAACGAAGCGGGATTTGAATTGCGCCTGGCTGATGCTGTGAATGGTATTGTAAAACCCGTGATCTCCAAAAATGGAGAGTCCGCCGTTTTCCGTACCCAGGTGTGAATGATAATCGGTCCCATAAAACAGCGTCTTCGGACAATCCTGCCGCGATACAACCCCAAATAAACCGCCCATTCTGGCCTCCCAAATTGTTTAGAAAAATGACAATTACTTCGTTTGATCAATAATACCTATTTGCATGGGGGTTATAAGCAGCAACGGACATGTATGTCAATGAGATATTGGTCACAAAATGTGGGCTCAAATTACACGTTGCCTGATTTCCCTTCTTCATGTTATATCTTAAACAAAACGAGGCGTTATTTTATAGATTTTCAGGAGCTCAATTGCCAACAACAATCGTCAGAAGGGATACGCGGCCTGTTATTCTGGGCGGCGTGCAGATAGGCGGCGCGGCACCGGTAGTCGTGCAGTCAATGACCTGTACCGATACCCGTGATATTAGAGCCACCCTGACTCAGATCAGCGCCTTGGCTGCGGCTGGTTGCGAGGTGGTCCGGGTGGCGGTTCCCGATATGGAAGCTGCCGCCGGCCTGGCGGAGATAAGAAAGAATAGCCTGATACCGCTCATTGCGGATATTCATTTTGATTATCGGCTGGCGCTGGAGGCTATCCTCCAGGGTGTTCCGGGGGTACGCATTAATCCGGGCAATGTCGGTAAAAGGGGAATCAAGGCCATTGTCAATTTGGCCAAAGAAAGAGGGACGGTAATTCGTATCGGCATTAATTCCGGTTCTCTCGAAAAGGATATATTGACCCGGCATGGCGGGCCCACGTCGGCCGCCCTGGTGGAGAGCGCTTTGCGGAACGTCGCCCTGATCGAGGATATGGATTACCGATTGCTCAAGCTGTCTCTGAAATCTTCCGACGTGGTGACGATGATTGAGGCCTATCGCGGCATCGCGGCAAAATGTTCCTATCCGCTGCATCTGGGCGTGACGGAGGCAGGCACCTTGGTCAACGCCGCCATTAAATCCTCCCTCGGCATTGGTTTGCTTCTCCATGAGGGCATCGGCGATACCATCCGGGTTTCCGTGACGGGTGATCCCGTCAGCGAGATGCGGGTAGCCTATGGTATCCTGCGCGCTCTGGGCATCAGGAAAGTAGGGCCGGAGATCATTGCCTGCCCCACCTGCGGCCGCTGTGAAATTGATGTCCTGAAACTGGCGGAAGAGGTAGAAAATCGTCTTGCCGGTTCGAAGACCTATGTCAAGATTGCCCTCATGGGTTGCGTGGTAAATGGACCGGGGGAAGCCGCGGAGGCCGACATCGGCATTGCCGGGGCGCGCGGTTTCGGCTTTCTTTTCAAGAAAGGCAAAAAGATAAAGAAGATCAGAGAAGAAGAGTTTGTGAAGGTATTGCTGGAAGAAATCAATAATATTTTATAACCCCGATGAACGGGATAAGTGCGTTAACGAAATTGTTTCCCGTCGGGAAGCAATTTCTAACTTACTAAGGAGGTTGCATGCGTTATTCGGAGATGTTTCTGCCCACGGTGCGGGAAATCCCTGCCGATGCGGAGACGATCAGCCATCAACTGATGATCCGGGCCGGAATGATCAGGAAATTGACGAGCGGTATTTATTCTTACCTGCCCCTTGGATATATTGTGGTGCGCAAGGTGGAGCAGATCGTTCGGGAAGAGATGAACCGGGCCGGCGCGCAGGAGGTTTGTCTGCCCGTGGTGCTGCCGGCGGAACTGTGGCAGGAATCGGGCCGGTGGGATCATTACGGGAAGGAACTGCTGCGCTTTAAAGACCGTCATGACCGGGACTACTGCCTCGGTCCGACGCACGAAGAGGTAATTACCGATCTTGTCCGTCATGAAATTAAGAGCTATCGTCAACTGCCCAGGAATCTTTACCAGATTCAGACCAAGTTCCGCGACGAAATCAGGCCGCGTTTCGGCGTCATGCGGTGTCGGGAATTTGTAATGAAGGACGGCTACAGTTTTGACGCCGATGAGGCAGGCACGGATATTACCTACCGCAGGATGTATGATGCCTACCAGCGCATCTTCGAGCGGTGCGGCCTCAAATTCCGCGCCGTTGAGGCCGATTCCGGCAATATCGGCGGGAGCTTTTCCCATGAGTTCATGGTCATCGCCGCTTCGGGCGAGGATGGCCTGGTATTTTGCAGCGCCTGCGACTATGCCGCCAATCTGGAAAAGGCGGAGGCTCTACGACCGGCGCAAGAGACCACGGACCCGGCAACATTTCTGCCGCGGGAAGAGGTGTTGACGCCCGATGTCAAGTCCATCGTCGAGGTTAGTAATTTTCTTAAGTTACCCCCCGAAAAACTTGTAAAAACAATGATCTTTAATGCCGACGGGGCGCCCATTGCCGTACTGGTCCGGGGTGACGAGGAGATCAATGAGATTAAGGTAAAAAATTACCTGGGTTGCACGACCCTGGAATTGGCCGATGATGCCCTGATTAACTTGGTAACGGGCGCTCCGCGAGGCTTTGCCGGGGCCGTCGGCATAAAGAGCGAGATCATCGCCGATTATTCCGTCCTGAACATGACCAATTTCGTGATGGGCGCCAACCGGGAAGATCACCATCTGCTCAACGTCAACACCGGTCGGGATTTCGCCGTCAAGGCCTTTGCCGATTTGCGGTTTGTGAAAGAATCGGACTGCTGTCCGCGCTGTCAAAAACCAATGCGGCTGGCCCGGGGCATTGAAGTCGGGCACGTCTTTAAACTGGGGACCAAGTACAGCAAGGCGATGAAGGCGGTTTATCTGGATGCGCAGGGCCAGGAACAAACGATGATCATGGGCTTCTACGGCATCGGTATCGGGCGCACGGTTGCCGCCTGTATCGAGCAGAATAACGACGAACAGGGCATCGTCTGGCCCCTGCCGCTGGCGCCTTACCAGGTGATTATTACGCCGGTTAACGTCAACAATGAGGCCCTGGCGACGGCGGCCGAAGGTATGTATAGCGAACTTGAGAGCCGGGGTATCGCAGTACTCTTGGACGACCGGGATGAGCGGGCCGGGGTGAAGTTCATGGATGCCGATCTCATCGGTTTGCCGCTCCGGGTGACTATAGGCCCCAAAAGACTGGCCGAAGGCCAGGTGGAAATAAGGGAAAGACGCAGCGGCGAGGTGCTGGTAATGACGATCGCGGCGGCGCAGGATTATATTGTGGACTATATCAAGCGTAAAAGCTGAATGTTATGCTGCGAATCACGGATATTCTGGATAAGGCGCAACTCTTTCTGCCGGCGGCCGAGCTGGAAATGATCGAGAAGGCCTACATCTTTTCCGCGTCTGTCCATCAGGGCCAGATGCGCCTGAGCGGTGAGCCTTATCTGACCCATCCCATGGAAGTGGCCGGCCTGCTGACGGACATGAGAATGGATAGCGCCGCTATTGTCACGGGCTTGCTGCATGACACTGTTGAGGATACCTGGGCCACTACAGCCGAGATCGAAGAGGCTTTCGGCAAGGATGTTGCTTTTCTCGTAGATGGCTTGACCAAACTCAGCAAGATCAGCTTTCGCAGTCAGGAAGAGCATCAGGCCGAAAATTTCCGCAAAATGATTCTTGCGATGTCGGAAGATATCAGAATCCTGATGGTCAAACTGGCCGACCGAATTCACAATATGCGCACCCTGGAATATCAGACACCGGAACGACAGCAGTTTATCGCCCAGGAAACGCTGGAGATTTATGCCCCCTTAGCCAACCGGCTCGGTATCAACTGGATGAAGACGGAGTTGGAAGATATGTCCTTCCGGTGGCTTAATTTTGAGGCGTACAATGACCTGGCTAAAAGGGTTGCCAAGACGCAGGAAAAAAGAGATCAATACACCAATGAAGTGAAGAGCCTCATCCACAAGGAACTGGAAAATTTCGGCATTAAGGGGGAGGTAGAGGGTCGGGCGAAGCATTTCTTCAGCATCTTTCAGAAAATGAAGGAACAGAACCTCAATTTTGATGAAGTATATGATCTGATCGCCTTCCGCATCATTCTGGATTCAGACACAGATCGGACGTGTTATGAGGTATTGAGTATCGTCCATGCCCTCTGGAAACCGGTTCCCTTTCGCTTCAAAGATTATATCGGCATGCCCAAGGCCAACAACTATCGTTCTCTGCATACGACGGTCATCGGCCCCTATGGCGAACGAATGGAAGTCCAGATCAGAACGCAGGAGATGCATAAATGGGCGGAAGAGGGCATCGCGGCCCATTGGCGTTACAAGGAAAAAGGGGCTTACCCGGCGGCTGATCAGGAGCAGATCAAGAAGCTGCGGGATCTGCTCGATTTCCAGCATGATCTGGCCAATCCGCGGGAGTTCATGTCGAACCTGAAAATGGCCCTTTTTCCTGATGAGGTGTACGTCTTTACACCGAAGGGAGATGTGAAGTCCTTTCCCAAGGGTGCCACTCCCATTGATTTTGCCTATAGCGTCCATACGGATGTGGGGAATCGCTGCATCGGGGCCAAGGTGAACAGGAATATCGTGCCTCTCAAATATGTCTTACGGAACGGGGATACGGTGGAGGTCGTAACCCAGGTCGGGCATAAACCCAGCAAAGACTGGTTGAAATTCGTCGTTACCTCCAAGGCCATCGCCAAGATCAGGGGCTTTGTGAAGGCCGAAGAAAGAGAAAAAAGCCTGGCTCTAGGTAAGGAACTGCTGGAAAAGGAGTTCCGGAAACAACATCTGAAGTTTAATCAGTTGCTAAAATCGGATGAAATGAAAAAAATCTTCACGGAACATACCCTCAATGAGCCGGAAGATCTTTATCTGATTGTTGGTTATGGGAAGTTATCGCCGAAATATGTGGCCAACCGGTTCATAATCGAAGAGCCAGTAGATAAAGAGAAAACAGGTGCGGAAGTCAAGAAAAAGAAAACCGCGCCCCCCACCATACCGGGGATCTCACTGACCGGCATTGAAGATGTCATGGTCCGGTTTGCCAAATGCTGCGATCCCATCCCGGGAGATGAGATCTACGGCTATATATCCCGGGGCCGGGGGGTGACCGTCCATACCGCACAATGCCCCGTTATCAGGAGCATGGACACTGACCGGCTGGTGGATGTCGCGTGGAACATCAAGGGGGATCTGAAGGGGAAACATACTTACCCCGTTCAGATGAGGGTCGTTTCCATTGATTATAAGGGAGTTCTGGCGGAAATCAGCGCGGTTATCGCGGCCCTGGACGTCAATATCAGCCATGCCGAGGTGGACACAACCTCCAGCAACCAGGCTGTATGTAATTTCACCTTGGATGTCAATGACTTGAAGCATTTTGACAAGGTGGTGGCAGAGATAAAAAAATTGAGCAAGGTGCTCTCCGTGGAAAGGCTGAGGAAGTGAAAACTGATGGTCTCGTAAAAAGTTGTAAATAATACTTCCGTTCATGGTTCGACAAGCTCACCATGAACGGAGTTGCTGTAAATACCGTAGCTTATATAGCATACTGCCGCTCATCCTGAGCCTGTCGAAGGATAAAAGAGACTTTTTACGAGGTCGTAAAAACCTGCTTTCGTAATTTTAGCTGGTAAAACGAGCCCGAAGGGATATTGTATTGACAGGCCATGAATATTTGCTGTATGAGACGCGGACTCTAACTTTGCTATTCATAGTTAAAAGGGAGATGGAATGATCATGTCTGTGAAGTGCGGAAATATAATCTTTCTTCTGCTGATGGGGCTTATGTTTTCCTGGCCGCTTTTCGGGGCGGAACGCCTCCCGGTGAAGGACGTTGTCGTCATTGACCCTGCTCACGGAGGCGACGATAAGGGTGTTAAATTGACCGATGATCAGAATGAAAAAGACATCACCCTGAAGATTGCACAGGCGTTGCAGAAAGAACTGCAGGCGAGTGGGAACATCACGGTGCAACTGACCAGGACGGCTGATCGGGATGTGCCGGTGGCCGAGCGGATCAAGATGGTGCAATCCGCCGGAGCCAGGATGCTGATCAGCCTCCATATAAACGCCGGATTTGGCAAAAAAGCAGCCGGTTATGAGGTTTATTTCCCCGGTTTTAATACTGCTCCGGTCGGCAAGAATGGCGGCAAGAATGGCGCCGCAGGAATTATCAAGGATATGGCGGGCAACAAACATCTTAACGGGAGCGTTGCTCTGGCGCAGAATATCATGCGCAATCTGCAGGATCTGTTTCCCCGGAAAGAACGGGGTCTGAGGGATGCCCCGGTTCCGGTTCTGGAAGGATTAGCCCTGCCGGCAGTGGCGGTGGAAATCGGCTTTGCCACCAACCTGGAAGACAAGAAGATAATTACCGATGAAAAAGGGCAGAAGGCTGTGACGCTGGCCTTAAGCAAAAGTATCAGAGAGTTTCTCCGTCATTAGTAAGTTAGAAATAATTTCCTGCGTTTTTCCGGCAGGAAATTATTTCGTAAACTTATTAGAGAGTTAGAATTTGCTTGGCTGTGACAAGCAAATTCGTTAACAAACTTATCCCGCTCAGCGGGACTTATCCCGTTTATCGGGGCCGGAATTAATAAGTAATGAGGTGTAATTCCTTGCGTCTAAATGGCAGAAAATGTGATGAGCTTCGCGATCTGACCATCACCAATCACTATCTCAAATTCCCCCGGGGTTCCGTGCTCATGGGAATGGGGGATACGAGGGTAATCTGTACGGCAACCATGGAGGACAGGGTGCCCGCCTTTCTAAAAAATTCCGGGCAGGGCTGGTTGACGGCCGAGTACTCCATGCTGCCGGCTGCCACCCAGAATCGCAATCCCCGTGAAGCCGCCCTGGGCCGGGTAGGGGGGAGAACGCACGAGATTCAGCGACTTATAGGTCGTTCCCTGCGGGCTATCACCGACCTGAAGGCGTTTGGGGAAAGAACGATCTATATTGACTGTGACGTCATCCAGGCGGACGGAGGCACGCGCACGGCCTCTATAACCGGCGCCTTTGTGGCGCTCGTGGATCTTTTTCGTGATTTGCAGGAACGGGGCCTGGTGAATCATCCCCCGGTGAAAGACTATCTCTCCGCTGTCAGCGTGGGGATTGTGGCCGGGGAAGCGCTGCTCGATCTCGATTATGAGGAGGACTCCCACGCGGAGGTGGACATGAACTTTGTCGCGACGTCAGGCGGCCTTTTTATCGAGGTGCAGGGCACGGCCGAGGGAATCCCCTTTCGCCGCGATCAACTGTTGGCTATGACTGATCTGGCCTTGAAAGGGATTTGTACCCTGACTTCGATGCAGAAAAATGTTCTGGGGGAACTAAACTGACGCGCGTCGTATTGGCCACCAGGAATAGCGGCAAGGTAAGGGAGATAAGGGAAATGCTGGCGGGCCTCGATGTGGAAGTTCTTTCCCTGCTCGATTTTCCCGATGTTCCGGAGATCAGGGAAGACGGCCAATCCTATCTGGAAAATGCCCTGCAAAAGGCCAGGACGGTGGCGGAGTTTACCGGGGAAATAGCGTTGGCGGATGATTCAGGGTTGGAGGTTGATGCTCTGGACGGCACTCCGGGTATCTACTCGGCGCGTTTCGCCGGCCCGGATGCAAATGATGCGCAAAATATCCAGAAGCTTCTGGAAGCGCTCAAGAGCGTGCCGCCCGAAAAGAGAGGCGCCTCCTTTCATTGTGTGCTGGTCTTTTCTCGCCCTGATGGAGACCATGAGGCTTTTACCGGCAATTGGCAAGGACGTATCCACAATTTCCCCCTGGGAGAGGGCGGCTTCGGATATGACCCCGTTTTTTTCCTGCCCGACCAGGGCGTGACGGTAGCACAATTGCCGCCAGGGGAGAAAAACAGGCTCAGCCACAGGGCGCAGGCTTTTGCCAAGCTCAAGGAATGGTTGCAAACGGAAAAATTATGAGGACGGGGCGTAGCGCAGCCCGGTAGCGCGCCTGCTTTGGGAGCAGGATGTCGAGTGTTCAAATCACTCCGCCCCGACCATATATTTCCTCAACCTTCGCACACGTTAGTCTATCTATGAGGAGTAACTATGAGATCACGAATATTTTTGTCAGCGCTTTTGATTATTCTGGCTATGGTAACGTTAGCTTTTGGGGAGGACGAGTTAAAGAATAAGGAAGACAAGCTGAGCTATGCACTGGGCCTGAACATTGGGAATAGCTTTAAGCAGCAGTCCATTGAGATTAAACCAGACATTTTCCTCAAGGGGATAAAGGATGCATTCGCCGGTGGTAAACAGTTACTGAGCGATGATGAGATCCGCGAAACTATGGTTGTGCTCAATAAGGAATTGGCTGAGAAAAAGGCTGAAGCTATGAAGAAATTGGCTGAAAAAAACAAAGAGGACGCCGTAACGTTCTTCGCGGAGAATAAGAAAAAGGAAGGGGTAAAAACGCTTGCCAGCGGTTTACAGTACAAGATTATAACTGAGGGGAAGGGCAAGAGCCCCAAGGCGACAGATACTGTAACCGTTCATTATCGGGGCACGCTTATTGATGGGAAGGAGTTTGACAGCTCTTACCGACGCGGTGAACCGGCAACTTTCCCGGTAAATGGTGTCATATCTGGCTGGACGGAAGCCCTTCAGTTAATGAAAGTGGGCTCAAAATGGCAACTTTTTTTACCGTCAGATCTTGCCTATGGAGAAAAAGGGGCCGGTAATCTTATCGGACCCAATGCTGCGCTTATCTTTGAGGTAGAGTTGATCTCGGTAAAATAAGGCGAACAATCCCAAGGTTAAGCACTGCTTACGTAGCCCTTTTAATGATTTCCCTCATTATTAATTAAATGGTATAATGAAGCAGTTATTACGGTTGTGCAGGTTGAAATACTGCCGCCCCGACCAATTTCATCATGAGGAGGAATTATGCAGGAAGCAATACCTCAAGCAATACCTCAAATGGTACCCATTATGAAGGAAGCAATACCTCAAATGGTATTCATAGTGATACTTTTAATTAATTTAACCACCTCGCTATTAGACTCTAATCGTAATTTTAAGGCAAGTCTCATCTCTACAAGTATTTTAGTGGCGATCACCTATTGGGGGGGCTTCTTTCAACCACTATTTATTCTCATAAATTCCCTAAATGGTAGAATGTAACAGGCAATTTGAAGATTGCTCATTATTCACTTTAATCTGAAAATCCCCCCATCCCCCCTTTACCAAAGGGGGGTTAAAGGGGGATTTTCATGTTTCGTTGTGTTCGCCTCGGGTATGGGGGTTAATCGGCAGAAAAGTTCGACTTATCGGCGCCGCAGACCGGGCATACCCAGTCTTCCGGCAGGTCCTCAAATTTTATCCCCGGTTTAATGCCCGCATCGGGATCTCCCGCCTCGGGGTCGTAAACATATCCGCATACGTCACATGTATATTTGGTCATGCTAACCTCCTTCGATTTTGTTTTTGGTTCCTCCGCCTGGTAGGTCGGCGCTGTTTTCGGCGCCTTGCCACCCTTGACGGCATGATAATAGGCGTAGGTCATCGGTTCGGCATCGTTTAGCACGTCGCAGTCCTTCACCTCGCCGAGAAAAATCCGGTGCGTGCCGCAATCGAATTCTGCGATCACTTCCGCTTCCAGCATGGCCACGCAGTGTTCCGTGACGATGGGAACGCCGGTTATTCCGGCCCGGTATTGCACCCCCTCAAACTTGCTGATATCGCGGCCGCTCTTAAAACCAAAACGGCCGATAAAATCCATCGGTGCCGCCGTGGACAGGATGGAGACGGAAAATTTCTTGCTCTCCCGGATGAAATCATGGGTCAGGTTAAGCTTGTTGATGCTAACCCCGATCGTCGCCGGTTCCGAGGTAACCTGGAAAGCGGTGTTGGCAATCTGGCCATTCAGTTTGTTCCCGCTGCAGGAACTGACCACATAAAGACCGTAACTAAGTTTGTAAAATGCCGATTTATTCATGGCGTCTGCCTCCCCCTTTTGGGATTACTTGTGGGGCATTATTGTAGTAAAATCGCTCGCTGTCAATCTTTTTGTCTCGGGCGGGTTTGAAACCCGCCCCTACAGTTTTCAGGGCGATGCCGAATCAGGAGGCGCCTCTACGGCCTTTCCCCGAATATTCCGCGTCCTATCCTCACCAGCGTTGCCCCTTCCTCGATAGCTACCAGATAGTCATCCGTCATCCCCATGGAAAGTTCCTGCATCTGCACATTCGGGAGTCCCGCCGCCTTGATGGTTTCCTGGAGTTCCCGGAGGCATTTGAAATAAGGCCGCGCCTTTTCCGGGTCGTCAAACCAGGGCGGGATGGTCATTAGCCCTTGGAGGGAGAGGTTTTCCATCTGGGCCACGCTCTTGGCGAGCTCCAGGGCTCTCAAAGGTGAAACGCCCCCCTTCGTTGTTTCCTCGCCCGTGTTGACCTCGATCAGTACCTTCATGATTCTGTTTACGGCCTTGGCCCGCTTGTTAATTTCGTGTGCCAGCTCTACGCGGTCCAGGGACTCAATCATATCGAAAAGTCGGACCGCCAACGCCGCCTTGCGGGTCTGTAGATGGCCGATCATGTGCCATTCCAAGAGGTCTCCTGCCTGCTCCAGCAGCGGCTTTTTGCGTGCTGCCTCCTGAACATAGTTTTCCCCGAGGATCATTATTCCCGCCGCGAGGGCTTCCCCGATCCGCGCATCGGCGACCGTTTTTGTGACCGCCATCAGTTTAATATCCCGGGCATCCCGACCGGCCCTGGCCGCTGCGGTCAACATATTATTTGCTATATCATTGATATTAGACAGGATATCAGCAGTCATGGTTGCCTCCCGGAAATTTAATGGCGCCCGCCAGTTTCAGCAAATTTACCGCCTCGCACAGAGGCAGGCCAATGACATTGGTATAAGAGCCGTGTATTTCCTTGACAAAGAAAGCTCCCCGTCCCTGCAGGGCATAGCCCCCCGCTTTGTCATAGGGTTCATCGGTACCAACATACCAGTCCATTTCTTCCCGGGAAAGATCCTTGAAGATCACCTCTGAGGCCACCACGTCGCTCAAATTGATCTCCGTCGCCCGGCGTGTCACGGCAATGCCCGTATATACCCGATGCTGACGTCCGCTCAGCTTGTCGAGCATTGCTCTGGCCTCGCTCTCAGTGGCCGGCTTTCCTAAAATATCGCCATTAATAACCACGATCGTATCGGCGCCGATGATCCATGCCTCCGGATAACGGCAGGCGACCTCCCCGGCCTTGGCCACGGCCAGGCGGCGCACGTGCCCGGCGGGTGTTTCTCCCTCCAGCGCAATTTCATCAATACCGCTCGGCAGGACCTCAAATTCCAGCCCCAACTGTTTCAGCAGTTCCCTGCGGCGGGGGGAGGCGGAGGCCAGAATGAATCTATCCAATACTTTTATCCCCATAATTACTTTTCTTTCTTGCCCCCGACTAAAATAAATAAACGTAGGCCGTCTGGAAAACAACATAAAGCAGCACGAGGCCGGTCAGGACAAGGCATCCCTTGGCCAGAGCCTTATGCAGGATTGTCTCCCGCCGTTCTTCCACATAACCCAGCCACCACGCAAACAGGATGCCGGAGGCAAGACCTCCCCCATGCGCCCAGTTGTTGATGCCCGAAAATAACAGGCCATAGATGACCAACCCGACGACCCATCCCATTGCCTGCCTGTAAATGCCCTCGCCGTAAAAACCGCCGCGCGATTTTCCATAGTAGAGGATGGCGCCGATCAAGCCGCAGATGCAGGCCGAAGCGCCGATGGTAAAGGGAACACCGGCCAGGAAAGATAAAAGAAAGCCCGTAACGCCGGTCACGGTGTAAATGATGACGAAACGGTTCAGACCGTACTCCTGGACCACAAAGGGCCCTAATTGCACGAGGGCGATCATGTTGAAAAAGATATGCATCAAGCTGCCGTGCAGAAAGGAGGCCGAAATGAGAGTCCACCAGCGCCCGAAGCCGGCAATGGGAATCGTTCCCGTTCCCCCGAGGATAAAAAGTCCTTCCTGGGAAGGGGAGAGCAGCGTAAAGGGATTGGCCGACAAGCCGATGTTGGCGGCGCTGAGGAGCAGGGACAGGATAAAGAACCCCGCATTCAGATAGATAATGATCTTGGTGATGTCTATGGAAAGATTGTTAAGGCCGCCATAAAGGATATTGCGGGCGCCGGGCTTGGACAGACCGCAATAGGGGCAGGCCGGCTCATCGGCGCTGATGAGCTTGCGGCAGTTGGGGCAAAGCAGGGAGGTGCGTTCTCGGGAAGCCATAATCATCCTTGCTGCGTTAAAAAAACCTCATAATCACGGGGATCGCGACGAAGGTGCCGATGGAAGTCGTCAGGTTGACAACTGCGACCAACAGCAGGATGCGCGTAATTTTGTTGCTGAAAAAGCCGCGGATGCTCGTGATGTCCTCGGCCAGAGCGAGAAAGTCAGCCACCTTGGGCTTCCTGATCGTGGCCTCCGTAATCCCCGCCACCCATCCGGCCGCGATCAGCGGATGGAGCGTGGTAAAGGGAGCGGCAAAGGCCGATGCCATAATCGTCAGCGGATGGGCCAGCAAAATAAGCGCGCCCAAGCCGGAGAAGGCGGCTGTCACTGCGGACCAGCCCATGATCATATTCATGCTCGCGCGGATGCCGGACAAAAATAAACCGGCCACAAACAAACCGATAATAAAAAGGGGAACAAACCAGACGATGATCCCTCCCCAGATGCTGGCGGGCGGTATCGTCAGCAGCGGTATGATATTGATATCTTTACCGATATTCTCTATGACGCCTTTGACATGCCCGGCGCCGATGACGGCGACGATTTTAGGCCCCGGCGCCTGACCGATGGCATAAGCCAGGTATTGGTCCCGTTCGTCAATCAGGATGGTCTTGATGGACGGCAGCTTGTCGGCCAGGGCGCGCATGGCAAGCTCCAGGGTGTCATGCTGTTTCATCTGTTCCACTTGCTCTGCCGTGATATCTTCCGTGATGAACAGGGAAAGCAGCATTTCCGGCAACAGTTTAACCTTGCTGATAAAGCCCATGCTCCTCCAAGTGCGCAGGAGGGAAATCCTGATATCCCGATCCACAGGCACGATTTCCGCATGGTATTTTTTGGCCGTGACAATGGCCCGCAACATATCCTCGCCGGGATTGACGAGGAACTTTTTGGCCATCTTTTTCTGGATGGATGCCAGCAAGAGCTGGAAGAGCAGTAAGGAGGCGCGTTTTTCGCGAATCACCCGGACGATGTCCATCTCCTGCCATTTATCTTTTTGCTGCAGGGCCTCCAATCGGGCCGGGCAGAGTTCCACGCAGACGGTATCGGGATTCTCCCGCGCGATGATCCGCTCTACCAGGTCGGCGCTTTCTTTAGATATATGAGCCGTGCCTACCAAAATGATCTCTTTGCCGTTATGGATCAGGCGCTGTGCATGCTGCTCGTCTTTTGACCCGACGACTGAGGATAGGCCGCTGGACAAACCGCCCGAAGACGAATCCGAAGCAGATATGCCCTTGCCATCCTGTAACGTTTCGTTATGAGTCATTATTTCCCTTTGTCGCTTTTCTCACAAGCAGCCCGGTTAGTTAACAGCATTCACGTCGCTTGTAAAGGGAAATGCTAAATGCTAAAAGGGCAACAAACTTTGTCATTTCGAGGAGCAGGCGCGACGAGAAATCTTTACTATTTTATGTGAAAATCCCCCCCATCCCCCCCTTTACCAAAGGGGGGTTAAGGGGGGATTTTCATGTTTCGTTGTGCACGCGCTGGGCATGGGAGTTAAACGGAAATGCAGGCAGGCGAGGTTATAAATATCCGGATCGAGGATGTCGCCTTCGGCGGATCGGGGGTCGGGCGTGTGCAGGGGATGGCCGTTTTTGTTCCCTTTACCGTGACGCACGACGAAGTAACAGTGGAGATCACGTCTGTCCGGAAAAAATTCGCCTTGGCGGAAGTCAGGCGGATATTGCAACCATCGGAATATCGTGTTGCACCGGCGTGCCGGTATTTCGGCCGGTGCGGCGGTTGCCAGTTCCAGCATATCGCCTGTGAGCAGCAGTTGGCCATCAAGGAAAAACAGGTGCGGGACATATTTGCCAGATTGGGCAAATTCCCGTCGCCACCAGTTTTGGGGATCATCCCTTCTCCGGGCCGGCTCCATTACCGGGGCAAGGCGGATTACCATGTCCGGACGGGCAAGGACGGCCGGCTTTTGAGTCTCGGCTTCATGCAGGGCGCGTCAGACTCGGTGCTGGATATAGAAAGGTGCGAGATCGTGGCGGAAAGCATCAATCAGTCCTGCCAGACCTTCCGTGCCGCCCTGCTTGCGGAAGGCGGGAAATACCGGCGCGACCGACAGACTATCTGGTCTTCCGGTGAGGAAGGAAAAATCATTGCCGTCCCGGATGATGATGCCATGCCGCCGCTTATTACCAGGATTGTCCGGGGCAAGCGCCTCGTCGTTCCTTACGGCGGTTTTTTCCAGATCAATACCAGCCTTTTGGACGTATTGGTGGAACAGGTATTGAAACTGGCCGACTTGACGGGCAGGGAGACGGTTCTGGACGCGTATTGCGGGGTAGGGCTCTTTTCTCTTTTCCTGGCCCCCTCGGCCAAAAACATCACGGGCATCGAAATCGTCGGCCCGGCGATCCAATGTGCCCGCGAAAATCTTCAGGAAGCGGGTTGCGGCAATGCCTTGTTTTTACGGGGTGATGTGGGCGAGGTAATGAAGCAGAAGTTCACTAAACGAGGTCGGCAAGCCGATGTCGTCATCCTGGATCCGCCCCGGAGCGGCTGCGACCGTCAAGTCCTGGACGCCGTCCGGAAAACGGCGGCAAAAAAAGTTATCTACATCTCCTGCAACCCCACGACTCAAGCCAGAGATCTGCGTTATCTCGTGGAAGCCGGGTTCTCTCTGGAATGCCTGCAACCGCTGGATATGTTCCCGCAAACCGGCCATATCGAAGTCATCGGACTGCTCACGGCCCGATGAAATTTTCATAATGGCGCCGCGTCACAAAGGATAATGAAAATCTCCCCTAACCCCTCTTTGCCAAAGAGGGGAAGCATAAAGTTCCACTTTATAAAAGGGGGAAACAATAAACTCCCCCTTTAGCAAAGGGGGATTGAGGGGGATTTGATGTCTTCCCCGATCAGCCATTGTTCCAGGTCTGTCAGGGCACGAGTGGAGTAACTGCTGCCCCGTAATTTTTTGGGGGTCTTGGCGGGTAGCGGCGGAAAGATGCCGAAGTTGACGTTCATGGGTTGGAAGGTCTTTTTGTCGGCCCGGGTGATGTAGTTTACGAGCGCGCCGATGGCCGTGGTCTCCGGTGGTGGTGGTAGAATCCTTCCCGACAAGTGGGCGTGGGCGCTCAGGCCGGCCAAGAGGCCCATCGCCGACGATTCAACGTAGCCTTCCACGCCCGTTATCTGTCCGGCGAAGAAAATCCCGGAGTTGCCATGCAGTTGCAGCGTCTTTGCCAAGAGCGCAGGCGAATTGATGAACGTGTTGCGGTGGATGCTGCCGTAGCGGACAAATTCCGCCTCGGCCAGCCCCGGAATCGTCCGGAAGATCCGCCGCTGCTCGGGCCAGGTCAATTTCGTCTGGAATCCCACCATGTTATACAGCGTAGCCGCCAAGTTTTCCCGGCGGAGCTGGACCACGGCATAGGGCTGTCGGCCAGTATGGGGATTGATCAGTCCAACGGGCTTCATGGGCCCGAAGGTTAGCGTTGAAAGTCCTCTTTTCGCCATTACTTCAATGGGCATGCAACCCTCAAAAAACTTCAGTTCCTCACAGGTCTGGAGCGGCACCTCGTCGCCCTCGCTCAGCATTTGCCAGAAATGTTCATATTCATCTTTTTCCATTGGGCAATTCAGGTAATCTCCTTCACCAGCCTCGTAGCGGGAAGCGCGGAACACCTTGTCATAATTGATGGATTCGCCGTCAATGATGGGTGAAATGGCGTCATAGAAATAGAGATCTGCGCTTCCCGTCCACTCGGCAAGATGTCGGGCCAGATCCGGTGAGGTGAGGGGACCCGTGGCGATAATGACGGGTCGTTCGGGGGGCAGTTCCCGTACCTCGCCACGGATAATCTCCAATGCCCCGTGGCTCAGGAGCTTTTCTTCGATATAGCGGGAAAATTCTAACCGGTCCACGGCGAGCGCGCTGCCGGCGGGTACGGCGGTGGCGTCTGCCGCGGCGATGATCAGCGATCCCAGGCGCCGCATCTCTTCCTTGAGGAGCCCGACAGCATTATCCAGGCTGTTGGAACGTAGCGAATTACTGCATACCAGCTCGGCCAGGTGCGGCGATTTATGGGCCGGAGAGAAAGACCGGGGCTTCATCTCGTAAAGGACGACGCGTTGCCCCCTCTGCAGCAGCTGCCAGGCCGCTTCACACCCGGCCAGGCCGCCGCCGATAATGATCGTAGCAGTAATGATTTTATGCCCCGGCTTTGATCTTCATGATATTCTTGCATTCGGGATAGCCGGAGCAGCCCAGGAAAGGGCCGAATCGCCCGCGTTTAGTCGCCATGGGGCGGCCGCATTTGTCGCAGATGGTATCCGTCAGCTCCGGGGGTTGAGGCTGGGCGGATCCGGCCGCTCCCTTGCCTGTCTTGACAATGTTCTTACATTCCGGGTAGCCCGAGCAGCCGAGGAAGGTCCCGAAACGGCCCCTCTTGACGGCCATCGGTTTCCCGCATTTCTCGCAGACGACGTCGCTCTGGGTTCCCCCTGCCGGGGCGGCGACCGGTTCCCCATCCGGGCCGACGTTGATCGTATGCTTGCATTCCGGGTAACCGGTGCAGCCGAGGAACGGACCGAAGCGGCCCTGGCGGGCGGACATTGGCTTGCCACAGAGGGGGCAGGGGATATTCGGACCATTTTCCCCGCCGTTTGCCGTGCGATCTTCAAAGACAAATTCTACCTTCCATTCGTCATTGAGGCGGAGTCCGGCGGAGAAGTGCTTGCGAGTCTTGAACGAGAAGAAGCCATCCAGCGGCCCGATCTCCTGCTTATCCATCAGTTCAATGGCCTCATCTTTGGTGATCAGGCGCTGGCTCATGGTCTTGTAGAGCTTGAAATCGCAGCCGGTGCATTCATAGGCCTTGAGTTTCTCCCGTAATGTAACGCCACACTTCGGGCACTTTCCAAAAGGTTCACTGTTCTCGAATCCGGTATCCATATCAAATCCCCTCGCTTTTTCCACGATCTGGGCGGTAAACCGCATAATGTCCCGCATGAAGTCAGGACGGGAAAGCTTGCTTTTCTCCATCATCAGCAGCTTGTTTTCCCACTCGCCGGTCAGGGTGGGAGAGACGAGTTCCTGTACCGGAATGGCCAGCAGCAGGCGGATCAGGTTCATCGCCTTTGATGTGGGCACAAGATCCCTGCGGTCGCGTGTCACATAGTGAGCGCTGATCAGCTTCTCAATCGTTTCAGCCCGCGTGGCCGGCGTGCCCAGGCCCCGCTCCTTCATGGCTTCGGCCAATGTCTCGTCGTCCAGCAGCTTTCCTGCCGTCTCCATGGCAGCCAGCAGCGTGGCGTCGTTGTAGCGCGGCGGCGGATTGGTACGGCATTCGTCCAGCTCCACCTTGCGTGTCAATATGCCTTCACTGTCTACGAGGGCGGGCAGGTGGCTGGCGATACCGACATCGGTCTCCGGTTCCTCCTCCTTTCCGAACGCCTCGCGCCAGCCGGCCTTCGCCAGCACCCTCGCGGTGGTGCGGAAGGTATCTTTGCCGACGCGGGTGGTTCTTTCCACGATTTTCCATACGGCCGAGTCCATGAAGGCGGCCAGAAATCGGCGCACGACCAGGTCGTAAACCTTCTGTTCCACGGCGGTGAGCCCTTTGGGCGTTTCGCCGGTGGGGATGATCGCAAAGTGGTCAGAGATCCGGGTGTTGTCGAATATCCGTTTCGCCATCTGCGCCCGGGAAGGATCGCCGATGCGCTGGGCGAGCGGGGCGTACAGTCCGTCCAGAGAACCCAGTGTCCGGCTCACTTCGGCGGGGTAATCTTCTGGCAGGCATTTGCTGTCGGTGCGCGGATAGGTGAGCACCTTGTGCTTCTCGTAGAGGGACTGGGCCGCGGAAAGGGTGGAGCGCGCAGAAAGTCCGAAGCGCCGGTTCGATTCGCGCTGCAGGGTGGTGAGGTCAAAGAGGGTAGGGGGGGCTTCCCGGGTTTCCTTTGCCTTATCGGTCGCCACCGCCGACTTACCCGCACAACGCGCCACAATCTCGTCCGCCGTAGTTTTGGACCAGATTCTGTCGGCCCGGTCGTCTGGATCGTTGGGCTTCTTCTTGAAGTGTTCCCGAATCCAGATCCCTTCGTAGGTGTCTCCCGATACCTCAAATATACCCCTGACAATCCAGTAATCACGGGATACGAAGGCCTGGATCGCTTTTTCCCGCTCCACCAGCAGGGCCAGGGTAGGAGTCTGGACACGGCCCAGATTTGCGGTTTCCTTGACGTTTCTTCCGAACAGGCGGATGGTGAAGGCGCGCGTGGCGTTGATGCCGACCAGCCAGTCCGCTTCCGAGCGGCACACGGCAGCGTCGGCGAGTCCGGCCTTCCTGTCACCCGGCAGCAGATGCGAGAAACCTTCCCGGATCGAGGCGGGCGTCATGGATTGCAGCCACAGGCGCTCGGTGTTTTTGTTGATCCCCAGGTACTTCATGATGTAGGTGAAGATGAGTTCGCCTTCGCGCCCCGCGTCGCAGGCATTCACGATCCCGACGATCTCCTTGCGCTTTGCCTCCCGCTTGATGATGTCGAGCAATTCGGAGCCACCCTCGGGGGGCGTTTCTGCCTGGTCTTTCTTCTTGCTGAAGCGGCCCTTGGGACCGTCGCTTCTGGACGGCTTTAACTGA
Organism: Deltaproteobacteria bacterium; assembly: GCA_026388415.1. Classification (NCBI taxonomy): domain Bacteria; kingdom Pseudomonadati; phylum Myxococcota; class Myxococcia; species Deltaproteobacteria bacterium. Next base: position 22,365 of record JAPLJV010000007.1, read on the forward strand.
AAGGTTTCAGGCAGGATGGGGAGGGTTTCGAGCCTCCAGAACCCGTACTTTTTCTTGTCCAGATCCTCGGGCATGCAAAGTTCCACGAGGTGGCCCGCGGCGGAGCAGACGATCATGTCATCCCGGTCAAAGACCTTGCCGCGCGCCTTGAAGCCTCCCAGGGCTTTGGCTATGTCGCGGGCGACGGATGGTTTTTCGGTTATGACAAGCTTCTTGGCCATTGGCAGTTTTCTCACTCCTTGCGGACAAATTGTTTTCCCGGCAACTGACGGATGAACCCCTTCAGCTCCAGTAATAACAGGGTATTTAAGATTTCGCCGGCTTTTCCCCCGGTCAGGGCGATGAGCTGGTCAACATTAACGGGGTCAGCCGATACGTGTTTAAGCAGTTTGCCTTCCTCATTCGTCAGTGCTTCCTGACGGGATGCTGATGGCTTTTCTGCGACAGGGTCATCAGCACTGACCTTGGGTTTATCAACTTTTGCGGGGGAAGGGGGCGCTAATTTGCTCCTGATCTGGGGCAGGATTTCTTCCAGAATGTCGTCGGCGCCCTCGATCAATTTGGCGCCTTCTTTGATCAATTTATTCGTACCTTTTGACCCGTCGGCATCTATGCTGCCTGGTATGGCAAACACTTCCCGCCCCTGTTCGAGGGCCAGCCGGGCGGTTATCAGGGAACCGCTTCTATAACTGGCCTCTACCACTACTACCCCGAGCGATAGCCCGCTGATGATCCTGTTGCGGGCGGGGAAATTAGTTCCCTGGGGCGGCGTGCCGAAGGGAAATTCCGTAATGATGGCGCCCTGCTGGGGGATTATTTCAAAAAGCGCCTTGTTTTCGGGAGGGTAGACGATATCCAGGCCGCAGCCCAAAACGGCGATCGTTCGCCCTTTAGCCGCCAGGCTGCCCTGATGAGCGGCCGTGTCAATACCCCGGGCCAGACCGCTGACAATGGTAATACCCTTCATGACCAGCTCCCGGCAGAGCCGTTCCGTGGAGAATCTGCCGTAGGTGCTGGCCATCCGGGAACCGACGACGGCAATGCAGATATCGTCTTCCCGGAGGGTTCCCTTGACGTAGAGAAATGGCGGAAAATCATAAATATTAAGAAGGTTATGAGGATAAAGACTATCCCGGCAGGTAATGATTGCAACGTACCGCTCCCGGGCTAAGGCCAGCTCCCGTTCCACCTCGGCCCATTTATGAAAGGCCTTGATCTGGGTTGCCACCTTCGGGCCGATGCCCGGAGTCGCCTGAAGCCTTGCGGTCGGGGCCTGGAAGACTTCTTCCGGGGAACCGCAGGCGTCCAGCAGGGCGATGAAACCCACGTTGCCGAGGCCTGGAACCCATTTCAGGGCCAGCCAGTATTTCAATTCATCATCGGTCATTTAAGAGCTCGCTGCTTGCCTGCCGGTTAAAGAGTGCGCAAAATATAACTTATAGTTGGAGGGTGTCAAGTTATTTCACCTTAAAAGGCGTTGCGTTATTTTTCTCTTTGCGTTAGTTAGCTGCATAATTTTCCAAAAAGAGGATGTACATGTTAAGGATTTATTATCACCGAACCATCATGGCCATAGTTTTTTTTCTTTCCTTACCGATCCTGATGTACGCTGCCGGCGGCGCCGGATTAAGCAGCGGGAATAACGGCAGGCAGGAATTTATTAAAATATCCCAGGCGGCGACAAAGGAGGATGCGCCCCGGCCGGCCTTATCCGTTACCCCACGCGAAGTTGATTTTGGCGATGTTGGTCCGGAAAATGTTGCTAATACATTAATTTATATGAAGAATATGGGGGGAGGGAGCGCTGCCTGGTCCATCGAGGGTCCGGAAGGATGGGAGCCGGCGGAAAATGAAAAACTGACCGGCAACCTGACGGCCGAACCGGAATATCTGCGCCTGTCCATCAGATCCGTCAAAAGCTTGCCTGCGGAAAGTGTTCAGATAACAAAACAAAAATATCATAATATTCAGTTAACCGTTGAAGCGAGCGGAAAAACTGTTATTTTCCGTAAGGATTTACCGGTGGGTTCTTACCGTGAGCAGCTTGAGATCACGTCTTTGGGCGGAACGAGAACGATTTTCTTTAATTTCAAAGTGACGGACGCGAAATCTGAGCCGCAACTGTCCGTGGACCCTCCGCACCTTGATTTCGGAATTATCTATCCTGGAAAACAGGCAGCCCGGCAAATCAGGATATCCAATAAAGGCCGTGAAACCGTTAAATGGCGCATCGTTATCCCCCGGCCGGGTGATGAGAAGTATAATCTGTTGCCCCTCAAAGGCAGATATGTATCCTTTTTGAGTGACGATATTAAAGGCGCCTCCAGCTACGTTCCCAACAGCCATTTGAAGGAGACGCTGGACATATCCGGTAAATGGATTGAACAAGAAGGATATCCTTCTGCTTTTGGAATCAATAATCTGATCAAATATCGTTTTTCCGGCACGGGTATCAGCCTCTATCTCTGGCACGGTCCTGATGGAGGAAAGCTGGCCGCCTATATGGACGATCAACTTATCCGCGTTTACGACGGCAGCGCCACCGAGCGAGGCCGGGAGGAGCTGACGATAGCAGATGGCTTGCCTGATGGTCCGCATGTGTTGACACTTGTGAATGGCGAAGGCCGCACGACTATCGAGGGTGTCAGTATCTACGGTAAGGAATTGATGAGGGGAAATCCCGGCTGGATTACGATTAATCCGGATTCCGGCACTACTACCAGAGAGACGGACTATGCTAATATTCGTATGGATGCGCAGCAGTTATCACCGGGTTTCTACTGGGAGCAAATCGTTATCGCCTCCAACCGCGGCGATATTACCCTGGAGGCGATGGTCGAGATAAGGCCCGATCAGACGGCGAAGATTGTTGATGTTTACCGCTATGTGAGGAACCACAATTACCTCTATACGACCAATCCCCAAGCCGAGGCGAACCGGATACAGAGTGGCGGCTATAGAAAGGAGGGGATCGCCTTTCGCCTTTTTGCCGCCGGCACGCCCGGTACAACGGAGTTTAACCGTTGGTATAACAGCAAAAAAGATGACCACTTCTACTCTTATGCTACTAACGGTGGCGGCAAATCTGTCAAGGATTACGTCCTGGAAGGCAGCATCGGCAATATTGGAACCTCGAAGCTGAGCAATACGAAAGAATTATACCGGTGGTTTAATCAGGAAAGGGGCGGTCATTTCTATACCACCGATCCGAAAGGTGAAGGTATGACCAGAAAAGGTTATAAATTCGATGGCATAGCCGGGTATGTAAGATAGGCCGGATTCGAACTTGACAATAAACCGCCAAGCGGCTATTAAATACGCCATTCGTAAGTTAAAAAGTAATTTCATCGGGGCTGTAATATTGCGCCTGTAGCTCAGCTGGATAGAGCAACGGATTTCTAATCCGTCGGTCCCGGGTTCGAATCCCTGCAGGCGTACCAATAAAAACAAGGGGTTAGCCTGATAAGGTTAGCCCCTTGTTTTGTTTTTGCTAACCTATAGCTAACATAAAACATTCCCCATATCCCCCTCCCCAAAGACTCTCCCCATATATCAAATAATTCCCATTAGTTGTGACAAATATTATTAAAATCACCTTTTCACTCAATATCACCATTCATCACCAAGCAAAATCCCGATTAATTTGATCAAACATTTCCCCCCCAGAATAGCCTATTTTGATCCGTACCCATAGCCTATGACTGGATTGTATTAGTTATTTTAGTGATTTAAGGTGGCCCAAAGCAAAATAATGAAAGGGAGTTTATCACAAAATGGAACGCCGATTATTGACGGCAAACGAGGTAGCGGAGCTTCTGCGAACGACCCCTGGAAACTTATCCTGTGTTTAAATTCATGCATGTGTTCCTGCCTACCCGTGCCGCTGGATCCTGGCGATAATATTCCTGCAATACTCGATAGAGATCGGGAGAATGTTCCTTTAATCGGATTGGTCGGTCAAAGAATTCTTCCGTGGCGACAGAAACGAATTCAGCTTCATTGGTGGCACCGTAGGCATTGAGGAATGATTTCCTGCCGGCTTTGACCTCACTTTTCAGGCGCAGGTATTCCCTTGAACAGGTAACAACCCAGTCCTGAAATTCAGCTCGATCTCTCAAAGGGGGAGTCCCATCGGCGGCGCCATCCAGCATATCAAGTTTATGGGCAAATTCATGATAGACCACATTATGACCCTGTTCCGGGTGGCGGCTATCGCTCAGAATGGCATCCCAGATGAGAATAACCGGCCCTTGCTGGAAGGCTTGTCCGATAATGGGATGGGCGGTTTCAACTGGTTCTAAAGCAATCTCAAAATGACCGAGTTTTCGCTTGGGAGGAATGACAGTAGATGGGTAAACCAGGATGGTCAAGACGTTCCGATAGAATTCATGTGGCAGGCCGAGAAGAAGAAGGCATGCCTGGGCTGATACCTTCTGGAATAGGAGATCTCCTGAGCCCTATACAAGGGGAAGGGATCAGAAAACAACCGACTAATGAATGGTAAGATAAATCTTTATTGATACATTTTAGCGGGTGTGTTAGCTTCATCACGGATAGCTCGTAGCAAAGAGGTTTCATTATGATTCCAACTCGTTCTGGCAAAGAAAGAAGAAGTAATAAAAATAGAAGAGAATTAAACGATGCAAATTATAATGGGCCAGAGCGGAGAATTATCCCCGATCGACGATCTCATAACAATAGGAGGAATTTTGAAGTATTGCCATTTTTCGATAAGATAAATAAAAAGCCCCACCCCTAATCTTCAAACTTCTTCCATGCTAAAAAAACACCTTTTGTCATATCCAGAGAATCGGACCAGCCACAGAATCAAAACTGTGGTCAGCAGGGATTCACGACTGGGACCAATTCCTTCAGTCACCAAATATTCCCCTTTCCAAATCCAGAATCCTGGCCATTTCCCAAGAGCTCGAAGAATCACAAAAACAGTTGGCCAACGGGAATCCCCACTACTTTGTCCAGCACCTTCCAGTCAATCAGTACTGGCGATTATTCACCCATTTCCGGGATACCATTGCCTATCTTGATACCGAGACCACGGGTTTGGAAAATTGGTGTAATGAGATAACGACCATAGCTTTATATGACGGTCAGACAGTCGATACCTATGTCAAGGGTCGGAATCTTAATGATTTTGTTCATGATATTCAACGGTTTAAAATCATAGTGACCTACAACGGTCGGTGCTTCGATGTCCCTTTTATTGAGCGATATTTCCGGATTAAGCTTGATCAAGTCCATATTGACCTCAGATTTGTTTTAAAAAGTCTTGGATATTCCGGTGGTTTGAAAGGATGCGAAAGACAACTGGAGATTGATCGGGGAGAATTATCCGATGTGGACGGGTTTTACGCAGTGGTCTTACGGGAAACATACAAGAGCACCGGTCACCAGAAATCCTTGGAGATGCTTTTCGTGTTACCTCCCAGTGAAATGTTTTAACTTTCATTCAAATCCCAGAGACATAATCCAAGCCGCGCATTGGAGCACCTCTTTAATTCTAATATACGAGCGGCTATTGTTAATGTCAACAGGTCGGCCAACAAAATAAAAATGGTCAGAAGGCAGATGTAAGCGGTAGCCACTTTTGATTCTGGTTATCCCTGATCTTCCTAACCCTTCCAGGAAGGGTTATCTTTGGTAACGCATATAAGTGAGTGGTAATAGTTTCTGAGCCGGTATATGACGTTAATGGGTGTAAGCTGAATTAGTATGATGGCGGCTACTTTACAGTGTACCCACGACCATCAAGACAGGCACTCTCCGCACGTCGATAGTTTGCACGTTGGGTTTCCGGCAGGGATTTGATAATAACAGTCCATTCCTCCATACTAACTTTCCGGGGCTCGTGCCAAGTCTGACTCACAGCCCAAGTGTGGCATTCGTAACGATCCTTCGCCTGTTGTTCTTCACTCTGGCCTTGGCGCGGATAAACAAAGATTCGTTCAGTAGACGACGGTGTTGCAGATGAGGCTGTTTGAAAATATACCGGAGGCTGTTCGCGGATGATCAGTGGGGGAGGTTCATAATATGGCCTATGATAATAAGGCGCCAGAACGGCCACACCTCCTATTACCGCCCAAGGCAACCACCAACCACCATGTTCGCCTCTTGCTTCACTTGGCAATGGGTTGAGACAGATGACCATTGTCAGAATAAGCACCGCACAAACAATTTTCTTCATATTTTACCTCTTTATCTGCTTCGGCAAGTGTGTCACTGATGTTTATACTCCCCTATTCAACTTGTTTCTAACAATAAGCAATGAGTGCACCTAATAAGGGAAAACAACATAAACATAGGGAATCATATCACATATCGTGATTATACTTTTTTGTAATTGGATTCTTTTCATTAAAATTGATCGGATATGTGTAGCGATTATGATACAGTTGCATGTATCGGGATCTCCCCAGCCGGTATGTTGCATAAATAATGTTGACTCAGCATAAAAAGCGCAGGTTCCTGCGGTTTTGAGGTTTTTCCCATATCCTACGAGAAAAAACGATACTGGCCTTTGTGTGAAAAGCTCATTATCAAACGACCAAGAAAAAGTATGCTATAATCAGCGGCCACTTCTGGTTATCCCCGAGTATCACCATCCCCTGCCTTCCTATACCTTCCTGGGCAGGTGATCTTCTACAGCCTATATAAGAGACCAACATGGCTTCTGAAGCGGTTACGGGCGAGCCTAAGATTGAGCTTGCTTAAGATACCGCTTGTTCCTTCTTTTTCTTTTTTCCCTTGCCCTCTACAGGGGCTTCCGGTGCTTTTTTCTCCTTACGGTCTTCTGGATCTTTTTTGAGGGCGGCTTTTTCCGCCTTTGTCTTTGCCAGTACTTCCGTCTTCTCTTCGGAGCTGGCAATCGTCTTAAGTCTGGCATTTAGGGAATCAATATTTGCCCGCAATTTTTTTAAGATAGTATCTTTCTTGATCTTGGCAGATTCGATCCCTTTTTCAGACAGGAATGACATCCGGTCTTTCAGTTGTCGTTCGAAATATGCCTTTCGTTCCATTTGTGCTGGCTTCCGATTTGATCCCATATTTTCCCCTCCCTCTCAGATACACTTGTTTTTCCTCGGCAGCCTATAGACCATGAAAAGCTTGCTCTTCCCCGCCGCATAGATGAATAATGGGGATACCCCTATCAGTGATCGCGTAGAAAAGCCATTACATTTAAATTAGCTCTTGCCTATACTGAAAAGCATCTTAGCAATCCCATTGGCTATTCCGCCCTGCCTGTCAGGTCAAATAATCCGTTTCTTCCCGCCATACAGTTTGATTCCGCCCACTACCAATTTCATACTTGCACCGCTTTTACCCGCCAATTTAGTTTCCGACAGTGTTTTTCCCGCAATCCCTAAATGTATTTTATTCCGATCTTCGATCAGCTGCTGAACAAATTATTGAGAACCAAATTATATCTAAATCAGAAAGGAGATAGCGACATGAAAAAGAAAATCTATATCAGGCCGGTTTGTATCATGCTTAGCCAGGAGATGTATGAACAAGTTGCCAAACTGACGGAGCAAAGAGAAATCAGCATGTCAGATTACATTCGGGTGGCACTTCATGACAAATTGGCCGGAGAACAGCAATCAGCAAACGGGAGGATTAAACCATGAGAAACAGAACATTTCATACCTCGATAAATCTACTCATTGAAGCAGGGCTTTATCAAAGGCTCAGATGGGCCGCCAAACAAACAAAGACCAGTATGTCAAAGATTGTTCGTGAAGGCATAAAGCTCATACTGGCCCAGATTGAAAAAGAAATTGATATCGTTATGGGAGGGCATAAATGATGAACGCACCAGTAACCAATAAACCAGTGATGCCAGGAAACAAAGTTATTGCCAAACCAAACACGGCCAAGCCAGCCAATAATCAGCAGCTCATTAGTCAGCTTAGACAGGAGATTAAAACCCTGAATAAAACGATCAAGGATATTCAAAAGAAACCGGATCTGCAGATCGTAAGTGTCATGATGCCGCGCCAATTGCTGTCCAAGGCTAATGCCCTTCTATTAGCCTATTCACACAGTATGGGAGAGTTATACGGCATATCTGACCTTATCTGTGATGCCGTGGAGCTTTATGTATGGGGAGATGAAGAAAACCAGCGATTAGAGAAAGAGCAACAGGAAGCAGAGCAGGCCAAGGCTGAATCGGAGAAGTAGAAGGTGAAGTGATGGATGGCGACTGAGATTGATACCACCTTTCACCCCGTAATGAACGGTGTGCTATCAAGGGAAATGGGTATGTGCCGAAAATTCGTTTCACCTCCTACTAATCAATGGTTTTTGGTCTGAAAATCAACGGATGATTACCACTTGTAATCAGTTTTATAATCATCAATTAAATCAGCGGTGCGACTCGAAACATTTTTTTGCTGCCATAGAAACAGCCGTCAGTCAAGAGGGTGTGGCATTGCAGATTTAATCCGAGTAAGCCGCCGAGGTTTGACGGCAGTGACTGCGCCGAGGATTGGGTCATTTTCAGGCACTGAATGCTAGAGAAACACTTTCAGTGATTATTTTAACTTTCTATTGACATTTCAATACGATGCGTATAGAAAGAAGCCAATCGATTTTTCGACCACATTTGCAAAAAATAAAATAAAATGGAGTCGTCCTATGAGATCATATGTTGTTATTTCCTCCATGGGGCCGGATCGTCCTGGTCTGGCCAAAGAAATCGCTGAATTTTTTACCGCCCGCGGCGTTAATATCGAACGGTCCCGTGGTTGTGTGTTGGGCAATGAATTCGGCATGATCATTCTCACATCGGGAAAGACTGACGACATCGAGCGTCTGATTAAAGATCTGGACAGCCTTCGCAAAAAAACAAAGCTGGAGATTTACGTTCGGAAAACCAAAGCGCCCAGCCATCGCGACACATTGCCGTCGATTCCCTACAAGCTCATTGCCACATCCATCGATCATCCTGGGATCATCCATCAAATCTGCAAATCACTCCAACTGCGGGGAGTCAACATCGAAGACATATCAACCAATGTGGATAATAATCCCTTTACGGGAGCTAATGTGTTCCATATGGCCTGCTACTTTTCTCTGCCGCCGGCTGTTAAAATTATAGATCTAAAAAACGATTTTAACCGCATCGGTGATGAATATAATATTGATATCCGGTTCGACGCTGTAATCAGTAAGTAGCGCTATGAAGAAAACCAAACAACACAACCCTGAAAAAAACCTGCGGTCCATTGTTGACATTGCCTCAATGCTCGGGTTGAAGGAAAATGATCTGGAATTATACGGCCGTTATAAGGCCAAAGTAAGGCTGGAAGTAATCCGGCGATTTTCACGCAGGAACAATTCATCTTTGATTCTTGTGTCGGCCATGACACCGACCCCTGCCGGTGAAGGAAAGACCACCGTGTCCATCGGGCTTGCGCAGGCTCTGGCTAAAATCGGCAAGTCCACCATAGTGGCTTTGAGAGAACCATCACTGGGGCCTGTTTTCGGCATAAAAGGCGGGGCCACCGGCGGCGGACTTTCCCGTGTTCATCCGGTCGATGACATTAATCTCCATTTCACAAACGACTTTCCAGCAGTGGAAAGTGCGCACAATTTGCTCTCCGCTATCGTGGACAATTCCATTTTTCACGGCAATCATTTAAATATCGATCCGCGTAAAATCACCTGGCGTAGGGTTATAGATATGAATGACCGCTCACTTCGGGATATCGTCATAGGTCTGGGCGGTTCCACCAATGGAGTACCCCGGGAAACCGGATTTGATATTGTTCCCTCCAGTGAAATTATGGCAATTCTCTGCCTTTCGCGCTCCTATGAAGAATTGAAAGACAAGATACGCAAGATTCTGGTGAGCTTTACCTATGACGACTATCCGGTGATTGCCGGCGACCTAAAAGTGGAAGGAGCGGTCACGGCACTCTTGAAATATGCGTTACTACCCAATCTTGTGCAGACCACCGAAGGCGTTCCGGCCATTATACACGGCGGTCCATTTGCCAACATTGCCCAGGGTACCAACAGTATCATGGGCACGGACCTGGCGCTTCGTCTGGCGGATTATGTGGTAACCGAAGCCGGATTTGGCTTTGATCTCGGCGCAGAGAAGTATTTCGACATCGTCGCGCCCTACGGCAATTTTCATCCCCGGATTGTCGTTTTGGTTGCTACCGTTCGTGCGCTGAAATATCACGCGGGCATTGCGCGAAAAGAACTGAACGATCCCAACCCCATTATGGCCGTGCTAGGAATGGCAAATCTGCGCAAGCACTATGAAAATATCGACAAATTCAACGTCCCCTGCATTGTTGCTTTAAACCGGTTTCCTTCAGACACGGATGAAGAAATTAAAGCGGTTGTGGAAGCTGCGGAAAACGAAGGGATGAACATTGCCCCAGCGGATATCTTTAGACTGGGAGGCGAGGGCGGTTTGGAGCTTGCAGAAAAGACTGTCCGGCTGATTGCCGAAGCCAAAGGGACATTTAAGCCGCTCTATGACTGGAAACTGCCGGTGGAAGATAAAATATTTAAAGTTGCGAGCGAAATCTACGGCGCTGTTTCCATTGATTACCAGCCGCAGGCTAGGCGCAATCTCGATATGATCAAAAAAATCGGCTACGATAAACTGCCGGTCTGTATTGCCAAGACCCAGCAATCGCTATCCGACAACCCGAGCCTTTTGGGTCTTCCCAGCAACTTTATCGTTACCGTTCGGGAAATTAAAATCGCTTCCGGCGCGGGCTTTTTGATTCCCATTACCGGAGAAATCCTCCGGATGCCCGGCCTTTCCAAAGTGCCAGCCGCCTACAACATTAATATTGACCATACCGGAAATATAACGGGAATTGTATAGCTTTTAAAATCGTTTTAAAATCTTGACAGCCTTTTTCCGTTTAATTTATCATGCCTAATAACAAGCTTTTTTAATAAGAACTTCCTTTTTAGTGGTTTGCAATATAGGAAGCGTGGTCTTATGTGTCAATGAAATCTTGTGGCGTGAATTGTGTTGATTACGAATTGAAGTCCTGCATTGTCGGTGAGGGTAACGGTTTGTGGACTACAGGAAGGCATCAGCACCTTCATGTTGCATTGTATTCGAGTGGAATTGGATGAACGTTTCAAACCGTAATGTTCGGGAACGCTTGCTTCAAAACCTCGTCTTTACCTGCTGTGACTATATCAAATGCCGACTTTAGTTCTTCGGGAATAGACATTGGTCTGCCGGTGGCGAGATTTACAAAAACCCATAGCGTTTCGGCCTCTGCAAGAATTTTTTTATCTCTTGCCCTCCAAAACAAGTATTTCCGCGGATGACTTTTCTTACTGACACCACTAATCCAAGTAATAATTGAAATTGAATCTCCCAAGAAGGCTGGGCTTAAATACTTAATATAATGGGACCTTATTACCCAACTTGAGCCCGAACTTACGTAGCGCTCCATTGGCCAACCTCGGGCAATTGAATGTTCAAGGGATGCTTCCATCATCCAGCGGAGGTACTCAAGGTTATTGACATGCCTATTAAGGTCAATTGATTTCTCAGAAACTGTTAAGTTCTTAACGTATATTCCCGCCATATTCTATTTAACTCCAACGCTCACGCCGCTTTCTTCTTAAAAAGACTTTTTATTGAAACAAAGTATGTCTGAGAAAACTGTTTGATGCTCTCTTACAGGAAGAACGAGTGCATTATCGCGAACTGAAAACAGACTATCAAGACTTTGCACCTTTCAAACCTTACTACAAAATGTTAGACATGTATGAAAATTAAGACCTCAGGAGACAATTTGTGATAAAATTCATTATTTCTCCAAGGAGGTCGGTTTATGACACAGGCACAACGAGATATCAGCAGAAAACTTCGTGTTCTGAATTATGCAAAGGAGTGCGGAAACGTAT
>JAPLJV010000008.1 GCA_026388415.1 Deltaproteobacteria bacterium
CATTACCAGCAAACCGGATCGGTATCCATTATTTCAATCTGGGCCAGCTAAAAGTCATCCCGGAGATTATCACGATGATTATATTTGCCGGTTTTGCATACTTCTACATGAGGCAGCCTCTAAAGCTGGATTACCTTTGGGCTGGATTCTGTCTAGTCGGCGCAGCTTATTTCATGTTTCGGGAAGGCTTACCCCATACCTGAAATTAACCGGAAGCTTTCTCTCCTTCTCCGCAAGTAGGTTTGGCCGGCAGGTGAAAATACGGTCCAGTTTGCTAATCGGTCATAAAAAAATCTGTGGACTTTTTCTGATATTTTGTTGATAATTGGCCGGGGCATTCAGCATTGGGATGGTGATGTTTAGGATGGGCAGGGTCGTTTGTAGCTTCTTGAAATGTTGCACGCCTTCTTTTTCCCGTCCATTCAACTGTTCAAACGGAAATCCTTAGCATCTAATTGCCATTTGGTGATCGTTGAAGTATAAGGAACATGGTTTCGCTAATGAGGGGAATATTTCTATGCAATCCATGCCTATAAGAATCTTCCTTGTCCTGTTTATATTTGCTTTAATCTACCCATCTTTATTGATTGCCGAACGAATACAACCGCCGCCTGATATCAAGAGTGGCTCGCCCACGCCGCCTGAAATCCCCAAGACCAATGCCAACCAGAAGGAGTCGGCAGAAGTCTTACCCGGATTGATTGCTTCCCCGGAGCGGCGGACAGCTCTGGTGATCGGAAACAGCAGTTACGATACCGGCAGCCTCAGAAATCCTGTCAATGATGCTGACGATATGGCCGCTTCTCTCAAACGCCTCGGTTTCGATGTTATCTTGAAAAAGAATGCCACACAGCAGGATATGGAAGACGCAATCCGCAACTTCGGCGATCGTTTGAAGAAAGGCGGCGTCGGCTTGTTCTTCTATGCCGGTCACGGAGTCCAGATCGCGGGAAAGAACTTCTTGCTTCCCATCGGGGCCCGTATTGACAGGGACACGGACGTCAAGTATCGAGCCATGGATACGGATATGGTGTTGGATGAGATGGGCAATGCCGGCAATCCCATGAACATCGTTATTCTTGACGCCTGTCGTGACAATCCTTTTGGTAAGAGTTTCCGGACCGCCTCCCGCGGCTTGGCAATTATCTCCTCTGCGCCTCGTGGGACTTTAGTGTCTTATTCCACAAGTCCCGGTAACATAGCAGCGGATGGCGGAGGTCGCAATAGCCCATATACTGGATATTTGATGAAGCATATGGTGACTCCCGGACTGCCCATTGAAGAGGTCTTCAAGAATGTGAGACAGGACCTTGGTCGACAGACGGGGGGGAAACAGATTCCCTGGGAGTTGTCCTCCCTTGAGGGGCAATTCTATTTCAATCCACAGGGAAATAGGCATAATAACCTACCGTATGCTACTTCCTATGCGACGAGATCAGCTTCGCAAACTGAACCTGATAAGTTGGCACGGCTTGAGGCGGCCATAGCAGCAGCAGAAAAGTGGCTTCCTATGGTTGACTCAGGGAATTATGGGCAAAGCTGGAGAGAAGCGGCTGGATACTTCAGGTATGCTATAAATGAAGAGAAGTGGGTCCAGACTATTAACGCAGTAAGGAATCCATTGGGTAAGCTGATAGCAAGAGAAGTCCAAAACACTACATACTGGACGTCTTTGCCTAATGCCCCGGAGGGCGAATATATAGTCATCCAGTTTAAGACCTCCTTCGGAAACAAGAAGTCAGCAATCGAAACGGTTACGCCGATGTTTGAAAAAGATGGTATCTGGAGAGTGTCAGGCTATTACATTCAATAGAAGAGCTAATGGGATGGCCGGGGGGGGGCTCCCCTAACCCACATAGCACCCAGTATGCTGATCATCACAGGCAGGTATTTTTGCTAAGGACAGCTTCCTGAAATGTATTACCAGGCAATTTCGACTGACATACATGCTTTCAAGTGGCAATATGTGGTATCACAATTGTAAATTTTCTTGAAAAAGACTTGCTTTTATATTGTTAAAAAGCTCCGAATAGAGCCATTCCATCAGGTTAGCACTGGGGGCTCAACTGATGTCGAAAAAAATCTCATCATTTACCATTCGCATTTTTATGGTTTACTTTATCCTAACTGTGGCCTTGGCGGTAAGCGCTCAGGCGGCTGAATACCAACTTGGGAAAGCAAATGTGAAGGTTGATGGGGCCGTCACACTGGGAACGGCCATGCGAACTACCAGTCCAGATCCACGATATATGAATATTGTTAACGCCGCTTCAGTCGGCCAAATTGGAGCCAATATCGGCGGACGTAGCCTTGATGATTCAAAACTCAATTACAAAAACGGTGATATCGTCTCGACGGTCCTTAAGGGGGTGGTGAGCGCCGATCTTAGTTATCAGAAGTTGGGTGTCTTCGCTCGGGTTAGAGCCTGGTCTGATTATACCCTCAATAATTCAAAGGTACCTTACGGAAACGAACCTAACGGTTATGCCAAAAACAAACCCTTGAGCGATGATGGATTTGATTCTTATGGAAAATTTACCGGTATCGCCCTTGGGGCGGGCTATCTTTATGGTTCCTTTGACTCCATTGGAGAAATAAAGTTGGGTTATCAGAATATGAATTGGGGCCTACCCAGTATGTTTCGTAACGGTTTGTCGGCCATAGACCCGCTCGATTGGAATGCCGTAATTCGACCAGGGGCCTTGCCTGAAGAAATGAAAATACCGATTCCGGCCATCTCCGCCAAACGCAATATCGGGTCGGCAATTACTGTAGAAGGATTTTATCAATTCGCTTTTGTACCGAACGAAGCGGTCGGTTGCGGACAGTTTTTCGCGAAATGCGACTTTTTCGGGCAAAATTCGTGCAATATGATGACGAGTGGTCCCGTTTCGCTTACTGACGCCCAACTGATAGCTCAGGGATATTTCTTAAATCGTGGCGCACACAAGCTCCCAACCAATCCCAATCAATTCGGGATCGGCTTGACCGCTAAGAGCACGGGCCTTCAAACTAATTTCGGCCTTTATTATGCAAATACCGATAATACCAGTCCCGTATACAACGTGATGAAAGCAGCTCGCACCAGCCCATTCGTTCCTTTCAACCCCGATGGGATGAATGCTGCCTTTTTTATGGACTATCCTGAAAACGTGCAATCCCTGGGTTTAAGCTTCGACACCCGTCTAAAGGATCGGGAACTGAGATTTTTCGGACAACTGGTCTATCAACCCAACGCAATTTTTAGGTTTAATCCCAATGACTTGACGAGCGCCAGCTATAGCAATACAACTGCTTCATTGCTTCGCCAGACTTATAACAATGTGCCGTTAGGAGGGTTTTTTGATGGCTATGACCGTCACCAAATTTACCAAGTATCTCTAGGCACACAAAAGACTTTCCGGTCGGTACTCGGGGCTGACAGCTTAGCCATAGAGGCCGAATTTGGGGCCAAGTATGTTCCTGACCTTCCCGATAGCACTGAAGTGCGTTATGGGCGACACGAGTCTTTTGGACTGGGTCCGGTCCCCGGCTTTGCCTGTACCGACAATGGTACCGGTACAGCCTGCAGCAACGCAGGATACATTACGAATGCATAGTATGGTTACCGTCTACAGGCTTCCTTGACCTATCCGAATGCTTTCACCGGAGTGGATATAATATCATCGGTTGTCTTTGGTCATGATATATCCGGGTATGATAATGAGGAAGTATTTATTGAAGGGCGCCAATTCCTTCGGCTTAGTGCACGCGCCGCATATATGAAAAAGTACTATATGGAGTTGCAGTATGTGCCTCAGTGGGGTGGCACTTATAATGTGTACAGCGATCTCTCTTATGCTTCTTCAAATATAGGTATGAGATTCTGATTTAAAACTCTTATTTATTTGAGAAACAAGAACAAAAGGAAAACAGCCGGTTCACCCTGCGCTATGTCATACGATGGCAATAGGCAGAGGGCAAAATTGTCCTCTAACGTATAGCATGAAAGGCCAAGAATTGGAAAAAAATGCTTCCATGTCATCCTACAGAAGCCATTCTCCCGAAGAGACTTGGTCACCTAGGTCCGGGAGACCTTGGATAGTGAAAGGAGCATAGGCCTATGTCATGGTCCTCCATCGTGTACATAGCTGCCTCGTACACCGCCTCTTTAATCACACTGCTTTTGGCCGTTTACGCCTGGCGGCACCGCGATACCGCGGGCGCAACGGCCCTTGCCGGTGTGATGCTGGCGCTGACAGTGCGGATGGTGGCCTCTGGGCTAAGAAGCATCAGCACGCCGGAAATGTTCATGTACTGGTTTCGCCTGGGCCTTCTCGGCATGGCGACAGGGCCGGTTTTCTTTTTTGTCTTTGTCCTCCAGCGCAGTGGCTACGGGTGGTGGTTGAGTCGGGGCCGCATTGTCACGCTCTTTGCGGTGCCCTTTCTCACAATGGTACTGAACTGGGCGCCCACGCTGCAGCACCTCTTCGTAAGAGAATCTGGCTTGGGTTTCCGCGATTCGATGCTGTATTGGAAGGGCGCAGTGGTCTTCGGGCCCTGGTTTTGGGTGTACAGCTTTTACAGCTTTTCGCTGGTGATGATCGCTCTTGTCTTCGTCGTGATTACGGCGATCCGCTTCCACCTGTATCGGATGCAGGCCATTGCGATACTCGCAGCCGCGATCGCACCGACTGTCGTCAGCGTCCTCCTTGCCTTTCAAGCTTTGGCCTTTGCCCAATATCTGGTTCCCTGGGCTCTTACCTTTACCGGCGTGATCCTGGCCTGGGCGACCTTTCGCCACCGCCTTCTCGATGTGGTCCCAGTGGCCCGCAATACGCTGGTAGAGATGATGGGCGATGGGATGCTGGTTGTGGACACCCAAGGTCGCGTGGTTGACCTGAATCAGGCGATGCAGTGCTTGCTAGCCGGGACGCTGCCTGCTGGCGTTGCGGCCAATCAGGTAATTGGCCAGCAGGCGTCGCAGATTCTGGCCCCGTGGCAAGAGGTGGTGGCTTCCCTGGACAAAGAAGGGAAAATCCAGTTTGTGACGATTCTGGAAGAGCACGGGAAGCTCCGGCACTTTGACGTTCAGCTGGTCCCTCTCCGCAGCGGCCGCCTGGTAGTCTGGCACGACATCACCGCGAGCAAAGAGTCCGAGGAAGCGCTGAAGCAGAAAGAAGCAGAGCTGCGTTTGAGAAATCTGCTGTTAGCAACGCAGCAAGAGGTCTCGATAGACGGGATTCTGGTCGTTGACGAAGTCGGGACGATCATTTCCTATAACCAGAAATTTATCAAGATGTGGGGCATCCCGCCAGAGGTCGCCCAGTCCCGTTCCGATGAACAGGCATTACAGTCGGTGCTTGACAAAGTTGCGGATCCGGATGGTTTTCTGGCAATAGTCAAATACCTGCATGCCCACCTCAACGAGATCAGCCAGGACGAGATTGTCCTCAGAGACGGCAGGGTCTTTGATAGGTATTCGGCACCCATGATCGCGAGCGACCACAAGTATTATGGGCGGGTCTGGTTTTTCCGCGATATCACCGAACGGAAGCAGGCCGAGGCCCAGAGGGGTGAAGCTGCCGAAGCGATGCGCCAGAGCGAAGAACGCTACCGTCGGCTGGTAGATTTTTCCCCGGAGCCCATTGTCGTGCATCAGGGCGGCGAGGTGATTTACGTGAACACGGCCGGCGTCAAAGCCATCGGGGCGTCCCGGCCGGAAGAGCTGATCGGACAACCCATCAAGAAATTTATACACCCGGACTTCTACTCCCTGGTTGAGGAACGTTTGCGACGGATTTATCAGGAAGGACAACCCACCGAGTTTTTCGAACTCCGCTTGCTCAATCTATCCGGGCAGCCACTGGATGTGATCTTGGGCAGCACCCTGACCATCTATCAGGGAAAAACGGCGGTGCAAACATCCTTCCAGGAAATAACCGAGCGAAAACGGATGGAACGGGAGATTCTCGCCGCCAAAGAGGTCGCCGAAACTGCCACCCACGCCAAGAGCATCTTTCTGGCCAACATGTCGCACGAGATCCGAACGCCCATGAACGCCATTCTTGGCTTTGCCCAGCTTATGCAGCGGGCCCCTGATCTCTCAGAGCAATCGCGTGAGCACCTCAATATCATCAACCGTAGTGGTGAACACCTGCTGGCACTTATCAATGACATCCTGGAAATGTCGAAAATCGAGGCAGGGCGGGCAGTTTTTATCCCGATCACCTTGGACTTGCATTCTCTCCTCCATGACCTCGAGATGATGTTCCGAGTGCGGACCGATTCCAAAAAGCTGCGGTTCCTGTCGGAGAAAATTGGGGATGTCCCTCGCTGGGTAATTACAGACGAAGGGAAACTCCGCCAGGTGCTCATCAACCTCTTGGGGAATGCCGTAAAATTCACTGAGGAGGGCGGGATCGCCTTGCGTCTCCGTGCGGTAGCCGAAAAGGAGCACACGATAGCACTTCGGTTCGAGGTGGAGGATACGGGTCCGGGCATGGCCGAAGAGGAAATCGGTCGTCTGTTCCAGGCATTCGAACAGACCAACACCGGGATCAAGAGCGGCGGTACAGGGCTTGGCCTGGCATTGAGCCGGGGATTCATCCAGATCATGGGGGGATCCATCTCGGTGACAAGCAAGATTGGAAAGGGAACCACATTCCGATTCGAGATTCCAGTCCGAGAAGGCAAAGAGGAAGAGGCGCCACCAAAAGAGGCAAAAAGACGCGTGCTGGGTTTAAGGCCCGGCCAGAGCGAGATCCGGGTTCTGGTCGCCGACGACAGGGAAACGAACCGTCGTCTTTTGTCGCAGTTGCTTGAGGTGGTAGGATTTCCGATACGGGAAGTCGTCAACGGGGCGGAAGCGGTTCGCATGGTCCATGAATGGAAACCGCAGGTGGTTCTCATGGACATGACCATGCCCGTTATGGATGGCTACGAAGCCACACGGAAGATCAAGGCATCGCCCGACAGCAAGAATACGGTGATCATTGCCGTGACGGCCAGCGTCTTCGAGGAAGACAAACAGCGGGTCTTAGCCGCAGGAGCCGACGGCTACGTGTCGAAACCATTCAAGGACACCGAGCTTTTTGAAAACATCGGTCGGCTGACCGGAGCGGAGTACCTGTATGAAGAAGCAGACGGTAGTGAAAAGGCTGCAGAAACAGCGGACGATGAGACCCTGATGCGCAAGAGCGTTGCCGCGCTGCCCACCGACCTTGTCGGCCAACTGATTCATTCCGTTGAGAGAGCTGACCTCGACCAATTGAACGACCTTGTTGGAACGCTGATCACTGACCATCCAACGCTTGCGAAGCGGATGCGAGAAATGGCCACCCGGTACGAATATGAAGCATTGATCGAGCTTTTATCTTCAGGAGCATGACCCATGACTAACGTAAGCTGTAGTGATTCGATCCAAGGCAATATCCTCGTGGTGGATGATGTCCCCGCCAACCTGACCCTTCTCACAGGCATCCTCAAGGAAGAGGGCCATCTGGTGCGGCCCGTTCCCAGCGGCAAGCTGGCTCTCAAGGCCGTGGAGATCGAGCCGCCCGACATTATTCTCCTTGATATCATGATGCCGGTCATGGACGGATATGAAACCTGCCGTCACCTGAAAGATAATCCGAAAACAAGAGACATACCAATCGTCTTCCTGACTGCGAAGACTGAAGTGGAGGATGAAACGAAGGGTTTCGAACTGGGTGCGGTTGATTACATTACCAAGCCGATCAGCCCGCCCGTGGTACTGGCGAGGGTGCAAACCCATCTGCGGTTGAAAAGGATGCAGGATTCTTTGAAGGATCAGAATCAATTTCTGGATGCAGCGGTGCAGAAACATACCAAGGATCTTGTCGCCGCCCAGGACAAGCTAGGATACCTGATCCAAACGGGGCTCGAACTCGGACTGGAACATGACCGCATTGCGCTCCTGCGCAAGATCCTTTTCGGCGCCAAGACCCTGCTCAATTGCGATGCCGGTACGCTCTACATGGTGACGGAACACAATACGCTACGCTTTGCCCAACGTACAAAAAGCGACGATTTGTCGTCCTTCGAAATTCCTCTTTACGACGAGGCTGGCGCCCCTGTCGAACGCTTCATGGCCACCTGGTGTGCACTGCACAACGAGCCTATCATCGTAGATGACGTGTACAGTGAAACCAGGTTCGACGTTTCCGGCGCCAAGAAGATGGATGCCGAATCGGGTTACCGCACCGTGTCCATGCTGACCGTGCCGCTCTCACCACGCGAGGGCGAGGTTATCGGGGTTATGCAATTTATCAATGCCCTTGATCCCGAGACCGGCAAGGTGATTCCCTTCCCGCCGGAACTGCTGCGCTTCGTTGGGGCCATGGCCGCCCAGTCGGCAGTGGCACTCGACAACTTCCAACTCCTCGCTGAATCCGAAAGACGATTAAAAATAACTAAAGCTTATACGAGAGATTCGTTGGTGCGCATTATTCAGGATGGGGGTGATCCAACATCATACCAACCAAAAGAAATAAATATTGCTGTCTTTTTCAACGACATTCGTGACTTTACTAGTTTTTCCGAAAAAATGCCTCCTATTGACGTCGTAAAGTTCTTAAATACATATTTTGATATGATAAATGAGATTATCATTCGAAACCGTGGAGAAATTGATAAGCTTATAGGCGATTGCGTTATGGCGGCGTTTGGAGATCCGTTGGACGCTGTCCGTGCAGCGATTGAAGCAAATCGCGCGCTCAATGAATACAATAGAAAACGCGTCGAACAAAATCTAAGAATCGTTAAAACAGGAATTGGCATAACATATGGTAGCGTAATTATAGGCAATATTGGTTCAGCCAGTAAATTAGATTACACGCTTATAGGCGATACGGTAAATACTGCATCACGCTTAGAATCGTTGACAAAGCATTATGGTGTTTCAACAATATTGTCAGATGATCTTGTTAAATGTTTGCATGGAATATCTGATGTCAGGTTTTTGGATATTGCTCTAGTGAAGGGCAAAAAGGAGCCGATAAAAATATATGAATTATATGAACAGAAGACCGATCAAATAAAAGATATTTACAAACGCATACAGCCGGAGCTCGATCGAGCATTTCATCTATACTATGTTGGAGAAATAGACGAAGCCTATGAATTATACTGCAAAATAGCCAAACGCATAGGATCTTTTGAAAGTTGTGCAAATGAGATTATAGACCCGGCACTCATTTTCTATAAGGAAAGATGTGAAAGAATCCTTAGGGAAGCTCGATCCGGCCTTATTAATATGAAATTGTGGAATGGAGTATACGAGTTCAAGGATAAATAGACGTCGCATTTCCCAAGTCCACAAATCCACGTCTTATTCACCTCAAAAATAGATGTCGCCATATTCAACTGTACAAACGGAAATCAGTAGAGTTGGCTGATGCGCACCACCCAACAGTAGTAGGTGAATAAAATAAGCTGACGTGGCTTTTTGGATGAGCATTACGGGTTATAAGCTGCTACAAAATCAAAACATCCTCGATTATTGACTTCAATAAAAATAACAGATGATGCAACCAACTTCGAAAGAATCCATTACGGCAATATCTTTGTGTAGCACATTCATGATTTGATTCGCCTCCAGGCGATGAGTTTCATGCTATAACAATATGCCTGTAGTTACATGCAAATATGTTTGTCGATCCATGCTCCTGTTGCCAGGAATTAGCTGGATATCAGACATCAGCAGCCATCACGCCCCGTCAAGTCCGCTTCTTTCCGCTTTTTGATACCAACCGGCCGGGTTGGTAAGATATTCTTCAGTGTCTTTGAGAGAAGAAAAGTGTTCCTGCTCAATGCTGGCCAGCAGAGCAAAAAAAGCCTTTTCCCGTGCTTCGGTTGACTGGTCACGGAGGCGGGAATAGAAGGCTGCCCCTTGGGCCTCAAAATCGATGGCCGTCCGGATGGCCTGGAGGTCGTCGGCATCGCCGGCCGGAGTATTGGCGGCTTTTTTTACAACTGCTTTCAAGACGTCTTTGACGGTCGTTCCCTTCACCTGCAGAGGAACGGTAGCCGGCCATTTTTCCTGT
Source organism: Deltaproteobacteria bacterium (assembly GCA_026388415.1). Taxonomy (NCBI): domain Bacteria; kingdom Pseudomonadati; phylum Myxococcota; class Myxococcia; species Deltaproteobacteria bacterium. The sequence goes on from JAPLJV010000008.1 coordinate 10,047, forward strand.
TTTTTCCAGATCTCGGAGAGTTGCTGCAACCGCTCGTAGTGCTCCAGTTCCTCGGCCGCTATCTGCTGAAACATGGCCTTGCCGACGGCATTGGCCGTTCTCCGGGCATTATTCAGGTAAAACTCATGTTCCCGCATCTCATTGGTCAGCGCTACCTGCAGGGCATCCAAACGTTCTTCCATATCTTGCCTCCTTGATGCTTTTTTATTTTGTATGACCGAAGCCGCCTTCACCACGGGCCGTAGCCGCCAATTCATTTTTCGTCTGCCAGGCTACCCGGCAGACCGGGTGGACAACCATCTGGGCCATGCGTTCACCCCGGCGGACGACAAAAGGATCGCGCCCATGGTTGATCAGGAGCAGGCCCACTTCCCCGCGGTAGTCCGCATCAATGGTGCCGGGGCTGTTGACGAGCGTGATACCGTATTTGATGGCAAGCCCACTCCGTGGCCTGATTTCGGCCTCGAAACCGGGCGGTAATTCGATGGCAATCCCTGTCGGTATGATCATCCTCTCGCCCGGAGCAATCGTCGTGTCCGACCGGACGGCCGCGCAGACATCCATCCCGGCGGCCTGCGCCGTCATATAGCAGGGCAAGGGAACGTCCTCCTGACCAGGCAATTGCCGGATAGGGATAAGAAGTTCTTCCATCATGTCAAATATCCGGTAATGTCTCTTTCCTTGATCCTGCCGATGGCGGCCACGGAAAGCACCGCCGGATCAAAAAGCTCCGCGGCCAGATCGCGCACCTCGGCACTCGTTACCGCATCAATATTTGCGGTCACCTCCTCGGCGGGCACATGGCGCTGGAAATAAACCTCGTTTCTGGCCAGGCGGGACATCCGGTTATCCGTGCTTTCCATACTCAGCAGGAAATTTCCCTTGAGCATTTCCTTGACCGCCCGTAGTTCATTCTCCTCCAATGGTCTATCTTTAAAACGGCGGAAGGCATCCAGAATAATGTTCATAACCTCCGGGATTTTTTCGGCATCTGTCCCTACATACACGCCCAGCAGCCCTTCCTTGGTGTAGGACGTCAGATAGGACTGTATTTCATAGGCCAGGCCCCGTTTTTCCCGGACTTCCTGAAAAAGCCAAGAGCTCATGGAGCCGCCCAGGATGGCATTCAAAAGCATGCCGGCGTGCCGCTGGGGACTCACCGCCGAGGGCGCCGGCACACCTATTACCAAGTGCACCTGTTCGAGATCTTTTTCCAGGACCGAGGTCCGGGCCGCGACGACGGGCGCCACAACTTCCTTTTCCGTGACATCTCCGGACAAGGCACCAAAAGCAGCGGTGGCCATCTCCACGAGCTCCTCATGCTTCAGGTTGCCGGCCGCCGTCAGGATCAGTTTATCACCCCGATACCGGGAATTGAAGAAGTGTGCCAAGGAGGTCCGGTTCATCGCTCCTACTCGCTCCTTCGTGCCGAGAATGGGCAGCCCCAGCGGGTGACGACCCCAGAAGAGGGCATCGAAAAGTTCATGGATATACTCGTCTGGTGAATCTTCCACCATGCTGATTTCCTGCAGGATAACTGATTTTTCCCGGGCGATCTCCGCTTCGGCAAAACAGGAATTATTGAAGATATCAGACATGATATCTATGGCCAACGGGAAATGATAATCCGGTATCTTGAGGTAGAAAGAGGTTAATTCCTTGCCCGTAAAGGCATTCATCACCCCGCCCACAGAATCTATCGCCCAGGCAATATCAAAGGCGGACCGTTTTTCCGTGCCCTTGAAAAGCATGTGTTCGATGAAATGGGCCGTGCCGTTGGTATGTGCATCTTCATGGCAGGAACCGCACCGTACCCACATTCCTATGGATACGGAGCGGACATGACTGATATCTTCGGAAATGACACTGATGCCGTTATCCAAAACGGTCTTATTTATCATCAGCTCCCAAAGCATCCTTTCTGCTCAGGCGGATCTTGCCCTGTTTATCTATCTCCAGGACCTTGACCATCACCACGTCACCTTCGTTCAAGATATCGGTGACTTTATTGACCCGTTCCTTGGCGAGTTGAGAAATATGAACCAGACCTTCCGTGCCGGGCATAATCTCCACGAAGGCCCCGAAATCAACCACCTTCTTGACCGTACCGGAGTAAATCTTGCCTATCTCCGCATCCTCCGTCAACCACTTGACCATCTGTACCGCACGGAGGGCCGCCTCGGCGTCACTGGAGGCAATCGTCACCGTGCCGTCATCCTCCACATCAATGGTCACCCCCGTTTCACTGATAATGTGGCGAATATTCTTGCCGCCGGAGCCGATCACATCCCGAACCTTGTCCGGTCTAACCTTAACCGTCGTAATGCGGGGGGCATATTTGGATATGTCGGGCTTGGGAGCCGCAAGGGTTTCACAAACCTTGCCGAGAATAAAAATCCGGCCGTCACGCGCCTGGTTAAGAGCGGTGCGGAGAATATTTTCATTCAGACCGTCAATCTTGATGTCCATCTGCATGGCCGTGATCCCTTTATTGGTGCCGCAGACCTTGAAATCCATATCACCGGCGTGATCTTCATCGCCCAGGATGTCGGAAAGAACCACCACTTCGTTGCCCTCTTTCAGCAAGCCCATGGCAATGCCGGCCACCACACCGTGCACCGGAACGCCGGCATCCATCAGGGCCAGGCAACCGCCGCATACCGAGGCCATTGATGACGACCCGTTGGAGGAAAGGATTTCCGAGACAATCCGGATGGTGTAGGGAAATTCTTCTTTGGAAGGCAGGATGGGCAATAAGGCCCTTCTCGCCAGTGCGCCATGGCCGATTTCTCTGCGTCCCGGTCCGCGCAGGAATTTGGCCTCACCCACCGAATAGGGGGGGAAATTATAGTGCAACATGAAGGTGCGCCGCTCCTCACCGCTCACATAGTCCATGCGCTGTTCGTCGGACCCGGTGCCCAATGTCAAGACAGCAAGGGCCTGTGTTTCGCCGCGCGTGAAAAGGGCCGAACCATGCGTCCTTGGCAACAGTCCCACCTCGGAACTGATGGGTCTGATATCGGTACTGGACCGGCCATCAACCCTTCTCTTCTCCTTGATTATCATTTCCCGCAGCACCTGCCGCTCCAGTTTATCCAGGGCCTTGGCCGCCGCGGCTTCCAGGGCGCCGTCGGCCGACGCCATGGCCTTAATGACCAGTTCTTTGATCTCCGCCAGTTTCGTGTAGCGTGCCTGTTTCTGCGGCGTACTGAAGGCATCTTTTAAACCGGCGAGGGCCAGGTCGGAGACCCTGGCCAAAACTTCGCTGTCGAGCGTCGCCTCGGTAAAGATGCGCTTCTCTTTTCCGATCTCCGCGCGCATCCGGTCCTGAAGCAAAATAACCGGCCGCAGATTCTCCAGGCCGAAGTTGATGGCATCTACGATCACATCCTCTGCTACCTCCTGAGCGCCTCCCTCGAGCATGACCAGGTTGACGTCAAAATCCCGTCCGTCCGTGCCGGGCGTAACCTTTCTGCCTACGAGGAAAAGATCAAGTTCGCTTTTCCCCATGGCCTCGGCCGAGGGATTACAGACAAAAGCTCCTTCCACCCGCCCGACGCGCACTCCCGCAATGGGCCCCTTGAAAGGGATGTTCGATATTTCCAGGGCGACGGAAGCGCCCAGCATGGCTGCTACATCGGAACCGTTATCGTTATCGGCGGAAAGCACCGAGGCGATAACCTGGGTCTCCGAACAATACCCTTTGGGAAAAAGGGGCCGCAGGGAACGGTCAATTACGCGGGACATCAATGTTTCCCGTTCGTTGGCACGGCCTTCCCTTTTAAAAAAGCCGCCCGGAATCTTTCCTGCGGCATAGGTCATCTCCTGATACTCCACGGTCAGAGGCAGGAAATCAACACCCTGCCGGACAGCCGTTAAAGACACTGCCGTGACCAGCACCACTGTGTCACCATAGGTCACCAGCACTGCCCCGTCGGCCTGTCCGGCCACATAATTCGCCTTTACGGAAATGTTTCTCCCCGCAAAGTCCGCACTGAATACATTACTCATCTATTATTTTTACCTCTCTTTTTAATTCAGGAAAAAAGAAACAAAGCTAAACGGATCATTAAGGCTTTTCACCTTTCGTCCGGTACCGCCAAGTTCTTATCCATTCCCTACTTCCGGAGCCCCAGTCGCGCAATGACACTTCGGTATCTTTCCAGATCCTTGTTCTTCATGTAATCAAGCAGTCTTCTTCTCTGCCCAACCAGCTTTAAAAGGCCTCTCCGGGAATGATGATCTTTCTTGTGTATCTTGAAATGTTCCGTCAGATACCCTATCTTGGCGCTCAGGAGCGCAACCTGCACTTCGGGAGAGCCCGTATCTGTTTCATGCAATCGAAACTTGGCCATAATCTCCGCTCTTCTATCCGCATCCAACACCGCTTTATATCCTCCTTTACTTTTCTGCTGCGTTTGACAACATCGCCTATTTAATGTTCCCGCAAATTGTGGCAAGGCCAGATCGGCACACGCCATCGAATTCACTCGCTATTGAACACCCTCAGTATCTCAACCGCCCTTTCCTGACCCGCCAGTGCCGGCAAATTATCGGACTGGTGAAGCATCCTCGCAATGGCGACGAGGTGACGTTCTTGCTTTAACCTTAGCACATCTCCGGCCGCAAGAAAAGGAATATGATCAGGAAACAAACTATCAAAGACCGGCTGATATCCCTGCCTGATTTTTTCCGCCAACTGCTTGTCCACCGTTATCACCGGCAAATGCGGCAAGGCGTCGCCCAAGGGGATCAGATGCGCCGCCAGCGCTTCTTTTCTGCCCGGCTCTACCATCCCGGCTAAAGCAACGGCCTCCCCTTCTGAAAAATGGCCGCTTTTTGTCCGCCGCAATCCGGCGAGACAGGCCCCACACCCCAGCATTTCCCCAATTTCCAGACACAGGGAACGGATATATGTCCCCTTGGAACAGGCCACATTAAAGGTCACATAGGGTAAAGTAACCTCCTCCAGGACAACGCGGGAAATCTCGATAGTCCTGGGCGGCGAAACAATGTTTATCCCCTTCCTGGCCCATTTGTAAAGCGGCTGCCCTTGATGCTTAACGGCCGAGTAGGGAGGCGGGACCTGCTGCCTTGTTCCAACAAGGGAAAGCAGCGCCCGGGCAATATCCACCCTGTCCACACTGGGGCTTGCTTCCGCAATTATTTTCCCATCCACATCGTAGGTGTCCGTAGTCACACCCAGCAGCACGGTGGCCCGGTATTCCTTCCGGTCCAGGTTGAAAAACTGGGCCAGTTTGGTCCCCTCGTTGATGCAGACGGGCAGCACTCCGGTGGCTAAAGGGTCCAGTGTGCCTGTATGTCCCACCTTTTTCGCACCCAGGATTTTTTTGACGTCCTGAACTACAGCGTGCGACGTCTTCCCTGCCGGTTTATCAATGACAATGATGCCGTTCATAGCACCGTACTAAGAGCATCTATCACCTGTCGCTGGATGTCTGCGAGGGGACCGCTGATCTGACAGGCCGCCGCGTTCGTGTGTCCCCCGCCGCCGAAGCGCCGGGCAACTTGCTCCACATTGGTTTGCCCTTTCGAACGGAAACTCAGCTTATAATCATTCTCCTCCAGCTCCAGATAGAGAATTGATACCTGGACTTCTTTGATGGTACGCAGGATATCAACAAAACCTTCGGTATGCTCGGATTGGGCTCCCGTGGCGGCCAGGGACGCGCGAGAAACAACCATGGAGCCTACCTTGCCGTCCAGATCGAGGGTCAGGGTCGCGAGCGATTTTGTCAGCAGCCTGATCCTTTCCAACGGGCCATTGTCATAAATATTTTCCGAAAGCCATTGGGGGTCCGCCCCATTTTCCACGAGATTAGCGGCGGCTAGGAGAGTTTGATTTTTCGTATTCCGGTAGCAGAAACCGCCCATATCGGTCATAATGGCGGCATACAGATTATTGGCCACATCCTTTGTAACCGGGGCACCCATTTGCCTGATCAGGCGGTAGATCAGCTCTCCCGTGGAGCTGGCTTCGCGATCTATGTAAACCACCTCGCAGAACCCTCCGTTGGAAACATGATGATCTATATTGATGATCCGCGGCATCCCACCGATTGCCGCGGCCGGTGCGCCAATCCGCTTCAGATCGCTGCAATCCAGCACGAAAACAACATCGTATTTTCCGGGGTCCCGGAGATTTTGCACAATGCTGCCAGCTCCCGGTAAAAACCGATAGCTCTCGGGCGTTTGATCCTGATTATAGATCAGGGCTTCTTTGCCCAAACCGCGTAGCGTGTGATAAAGCGCCAATTCCGAGCCCACAGCGTCCCCATCCAGCCTGACATGCGAGGTAATGAGGAAGGTCTCGTATTGGGCGATCAACTCAATTATCCGGGGCAGCATCTTGCTCTCCAATCTCGGCCAGCAGTTTTTCAATGCGGCTGCCATAGGCAAATGATTCATCGGGCGTAAAGATGAGATCCGGTATATGGCGGATTTTCAGTCGTTTGCCGAGCTCACGCTTCAGGAAGCCCTTCGCCTGATCGAGACCATTTTGGGTTGCCGGGGCACAGGTATCCTGGCCCATTTCCACAAAATAAATCCTGGCCAGCTTCAGATCGTCAGTCATCTTGACGCCCGTTATGGTCACAATGCCGATCCGCGGATCTTTGATCTGCCGGAAAATTATATCCGCGAGCTCCACCTTGATGAGATCGCCAACCCGGTCGGACCTTTTATAGTTAGCAGTACCTGCCTTCCTCATAATTACCTGTGGTTATAGCTTTCTGGCCACTTCTTCATTCATATATGTTTCAATGATATCTCCCTCCCGGAGATCATTGTAACCTTCTATGCCGATGCCGCACTCAAAGCCCGCCGCCACCTCCCGGCTGTCATCCCTTTGCCGTCTCAGGGAAAGAATTACTCCGTCATACACCACGACGCCGTTTCTAACCAATTTAAGCGGCGAACTCCTCACGATCTTGCCATCCAGAACATAACAGCCGGCGATGGTCCCGATTTTGGGCACCTTGAAGAGTTGCCTGACCTCGGCCCTTCCCTGCACGACCTCACGGTAGATGGGTTCCAGGAGCCCTTCCATGGCGGCCTTCATATCGGCAATGACATTGTAGATAATATCATAAAGCTTGATCTCCACACCCTCCTGCTCGGCCACCTCGCTGACCCGGCTGTCGGGCCGCACATTAAAGCCGATAATGAGCGCATTGGAGGCGGAAGCGAGCATGACGTCGGTCTCGGTAATGGCGCCGGCGGAAGCGTGGATGATCTTTAATTTTACATCGGCCGTGCTGAGTTTATTCAAGGCATCCGTCAGGGCCCCAATGGAACCCTGCACATCACCCTTGATAATGACATTGAAGGCCTTAACACCCTCCTTGATCTTCTGGTACAACTGCTCCAGCGTGATCTTGGAATATTCGGAAAGCTCGCGCGCGCGCTCTTTTCTGATCCAGTACTCGGCAATACTGCGTGTTTTCTTTTCATCCTCGAGACAGATAAATTCCGTGCCCGCCTGCGGGACACGGGAAAAACCGATGACTTCCACGGGGATGGCAGGCCCCGCCTCTTTTACCCGCTTGCCGGAATCGTTAATCATGGCGCGCACCCGGCCAAACTCGCTCTTGGCCACAAAGGCATCGCCCTCCCGCAAGGTGCCCTCCTGAATCAGGATGGTGGCCACGGGCCCCCGGCCCCGGTCAAGCTTCGCTTCGATCACGACGCCGCGGGCAAAACGATCCGGATCGGCCTTCAGATCCATGATATCGGCCTGCAAAAGGATCATTTCAAGCAGTTCTTCGATACCCAGCTTCTTTTTGGCCGATATCTCACAGAAGATGGTATCGCCGCCCCAGGCCTCCGAAAGCAGGTTATATTCCGTCAATGCCTGTTTAATTTTTTCCGGATCGGCGCCCGGTTTATCAATCTTGTTGATCGCCACAATAATGGGAACACCGGCCACGCGCGAATGGTTGATGGCCTCCACGGTTTGTTCCATGACCCCGTCATCGGCAGCCACTACAAGCACTACGATATCCGTCACCTTCGCCCCTCTGGCCCGCATGGCCGTGAAGGCTTCATGACCGGGTGTATCCAGAAAAACTATGTCCCGGTTTTTGATATGCACATGGTAGGCGCCGATAGCCTGGGTGATCCCGCCGGCCTCGCCCCCGATAACATTGGTCTCTCTGATGGCGTCTAAAAGTGATGTCTTGCCGTGGTCAACATGCCCCATCACCGTCACGACGGGCGCCCGTGGCTTCAGCTTTTCCGGAGATATCTCTGCCTTCTGTATCTCCTCATCATAGTCCATACCGGAAGGTTCTACCTGATAACCGAATTCGGTAGCAATCAGGGTGGCCGCATCGCAGTCTATGGGCTGATTGATGGTCGCCATCATGCCCAGGGCAATCAATTTATTGATCACTTCACTGACCTTGACGCCCATCTTTTTGGCCAGCTCGCCGACACTGATCGTCTCGCCTACCTTGATCCTTCTCTTAACGGCCTTAGGTACGGTAATGGCCGTTTTCTGCATCTTGACGACGGCTTTTTTCGTTTCCCTCCACTTGGAGGGTCGCTCCTCGGCATCGGTATCATCGCGCTTGGTCTTTTTCTCCACACTTCTTTTGATGAAAGCCCTTTTCTTGACGGTCGGCTGATCTTCCATCAACACTTCGACGGGCGCTCTCGCCTTTTTCTTGTTCTTATCCTCAAAGGGCGGCGCCACAACCGGCTTAGGAACCGCTAACCCTTGTTTGGGGGCGGCGTCTCTTCTCGGTTCCTGAGGTCGGGACGGGAATTGAGGCTTGGACGCGGTGCGCGGAGGCAGGATGGCCGGTCCCTTGCCTTTACCCGGTAACGCCTGATATAAAGCGGGTGCCGGTTTCACGATGGTTGCGTGCGGCGTCTGGATCTGTTTCCCCTCCTGGGGCAAAGGCTTGACCGTGGCCGCATCGGTTGACAGATTGCTTTCAGGCACGGCCGCTCTATTTGCTGCCTCTTCCGGAGGCTGGACACTTTCCAGGGGCTGCGCCGTAGCTTCGCGCAGTGACTCCGTTACTTTTGTCCCGGTTTCTTTTCTGGCCGTTTTCGGGGAGGCCTGCGCCACCGTCGCCGGCGCTTCTTCTTCCTTCTTGTCGGTCACCGGCGCTACGACGTCGGCTACCGCCACTTCAGGTTCTTCCACGGGCATCTGCACGGAACGTCTTCTGATGACCGAAGGTTTTACTCTTGTTTCCTCAGTCTCATGGGGTTCGCCTTTACGTAAGAACCGCGTTACTCTTTCCACATCACTATCTTCCAGGGAGCTGGAGACAGACTTGACGCTCACGCCCAATGTTCCCAAGTGATTGATAAGATCTTTATTTTCGATGCCGAGTTCTTTGGCCAGCTCATATACTCTTTTTTTGGTCATTACTAAACTCCCCGTAACCACGCCATATAATCTCTACAAATATTATCCACACCACGCTGCCTTGACTGCCTTTACTTTTTTTCGAAAACGGTTTTACTCCGCCGCCGGGTTTGTCGCCGGTGGATCCTCTTTGAAAATCAGTTCCGCTGCCGGGTTTGTCGCCGGTGGATCTTCTTTGAAAATCAGTTCCGCCGCCGCCAGGCTACCGTTAACTTCATTATTTTCCCCCGCTTCATCAGCGCTGGCCACGGCTTCACTTTTCACATCAATCTTCCAGCCCGTGAGTTTGACAGCCAGCCTGACATTCTGCCCGTTTCTGCCGATGGCCAGCGACAACTGATCATCGGGAACAATCGCCAGCATGGCATGGTTATCCTCATCCACAAAAACCCGGTTAACCTTGGCCGGCGAGAGGGCATTGCACACATACTTGGCCTGATCATCAACATAAGGGACGATGTCAATCTTCTCGCCCCGCAATTCCTGCACCACGCTCTGCACCCGGGAACCTCTCATACCTACGCAGGCGCCAACGGGATCAATATCCTTGTCCTTACTCCTGACTGCTATCTTCGACCTTTTGCCCGGTTCTCTCGACACACTCACAACTTCTATCAGCCCCTCGGAGATTTCCGGCACCTCGACTTCAAAAAGGGCTTTCAGAAAGGCCGGATGGGTCCTGGAAAGGATAATCTGCGGCCCCTTGGATATCTTTTTCACCTCGAAGAGATAGCAACGCACCCTTTCGCCCCGCTTGTAAACCTCCCGGCCGATCTGCTCCGTCGCCGGAATCACCCCTTCCGTCCGACCCAGGTTGACAATGATGTTGCCGCCCTCAAATCTCTGCACGAAACCATTGACCAGTTCACCTTTGCGGTCCTTGTATTCATCGTAGATGTTATCCCGTTCGGCATCCTTGACCCGCTGAATGATGATCTGCTTGGCCGTCTGCACGGCCACCCGGCCAAAGGTATTGGTATCCACTTTCATGCCGAGACTATCGCCTACCGCCGCTTCCTCATCATATTCCAAGCGTGCTTTTTCAATGGGTATCTGCATCTCCGGATCGGTAACCTTGGCCTCGACAGTCTTAAACTGAAAGACCTCAATTTCTCCCGCTTCGTCATTATAGTGGGCTTCTATCTCCACACGAGGTCCCAGTTTCTTGCGGGCCGCAGTCATCATTGCCGCTTCCAATGCCTCTATTATCACGCTTTTGTCTATACCCTTGTCCTTACACATCTGCTCGATCAGACGTTTAAGTTCTGGAAACATTATTTAAATCCTCCGTTGTCGTTGGTCATGATTTTTTCAAGCTATTTATACACCAAATGTGCCTTTGTCACCTTATCCCTGGGGATACGGCGGATCGTACCCATAACATCTACGAGCAGCACCCTGCCCCCGTCCTCATCAACAAAATCAATCAGTTTCCCACGAAAATTCCGGCTGCCATCAAGCTTTTCGTCCAGCCGGACCGCTATCTCGGCGCCCCGATACTTGAGAAAATCCCGATCCTGATCCAGGGGCCGGTCCAGACCGGGGGAGGAGACCTCCAGCGTATAGGGACCGGGCGGCACATCGTGGACGTCCAGAAGATCGCCCAACTGATTGCTTACGGCCGCACAATCATCAAGGGCAATACCGCCCTCTTTGTCTAAGTAAAGTCGTACCACCCAGCGGGACTTCATCTTCAGGCATTCGACCAGAATCAGCTCCAGGCCTTCCGCCTCCACAACCGGCCCTGCCAGTTCCCTGATTTTATCCTCGTAGGCCCGTTGCGCCATGGAAATGTCTCTCTTTTCAATCCCGCTAAGCGGGATAAGAAGGTTTACGCAGTTATTTTCCGCCAAAAACGCAGAGAATAACTGCTAACTTTCTAAAAAAAAAGTGGGCAGAAGCCCACTCATCTTTACAGCACGATGATTTTGGTGGTTGCTAACATACAAATATTATATATGCAAGCAAAAATTAAGATGGATACTACTTGTTCTTCTTTTCCTGTTTGGCCAGCTTCTTTTCCTTGGCTGATTTGGCCGGCTTCTTTTTAGCGTCTTTCTTGGCGTCCTGTGACTTTGACATAAATACACCCTCCTGAATGATTATTTGATTAAATTATATTACCGCCGCGCGCAAAAAGCAACAGGTTTAACAAGTTTAAGTAAATGCAGTAAATGGGAACGATTCTATTTTTCGGCCGGGGGACAGCAAAGGTTACAGTTCCAGCGTGACAATGTCCGGGTGGTTGTGGTAGGAAGAAGCTGAAAACGCACTTATCCCATTTATCGCGGTTTGACACGCCAAGGAGGACGAATATGCCCATCTTCAAGGATGATCTGACGATCGCACTGGCCGGCGAGGCCGGTCAAGGCATTCAAACTATCGAAGCGCTCCTGACCAGCCTCCTGAAGAGCGGCGGTTATCACATTTTCGCGACGAAGGAATATATGTCCCGGGTCAGGGGAGGGATGAATTCCACGACGCTGCGGGTTGCCTCGCGGAGGGTGACCGCGCTGCGGGAAACAGTTGACCTTTGCATACCCCTGCACCGGGGAGCTATTCCTCACCTGAAGCGCCGTCTCACCGAAGAGACCGTGATCATCGGCGATCAGGAAAAAATTGGCTATCGTCCCATGATTGATGTCCCCTTTACGAAGATGGCCGTGGAAATGGGCAACAGCGTCTACGCCAACACCCTGGCTGTCGGAGTATTGGCAGGCTTGCTGAAGATAGACCGGGAACAATGCCGACAGTTCATGGCCGGGTATTTCGGCAAAAAAAATGAGGAGATCAGAGAGAAAAACATCGCGGCAGCTCAAAGGGGCTTCGAAATCGGCGCCGGGCTGGCGGAAAAAATTGTCATCGAGCTGGTCCGGGATGCCCCCGTGACGCAGGAAGTCATGCTGTCCGGCGGGGAAGCCGTGGCTCTGGGGGCCTTGGCCGGCGGCTGCAACTACCTTTGCGCCTATCCCATGTCGCCAGGCACCGCCGTCCTGACCCACATGGCCGCTTACGCAAAGACGATTGATGTCATTGTGGAACAGGTTGAAGATGAGATCGGGGTGGTAAACATGGCTATTGCGGCCTGGTACGCCGGCGCCCGGGCTATGGTGACGACCTCCGGCGGCGGCTTTGCCCTGATGACGGAAGGGGTGAGCCTGGCCGGCATGATTGAGACGCCGCTCGTGGTGCATCTGGCCCAGAGACCGGGACCGGCAACCGGCCTTCCCACGCGCACAGAGCAGGGGGACCTAAACCTGGTTATTTATGCGGGACATGGTGAATTTCCCCGTATTATTCTGGCACCGAAGGACATCGAGGAGGCCTTTTTCCTTTCCCAACAAGCCTTCAATCTGGCCGATAAATACCAGGTCCCGGTATTTATTCTTACCGATCAATACCTGATGGATACCTATTATAACCTGCCCTGCTTTAAGATGGATCATTTAACCGTGGAAAAGCACTTCGAACGGACGCGGGCAGATTACCAGCGCTTCCGCTTCACAGACTCCGGCATCTCTCCACGCGGCGTGCCGGGGTTTGGCGAAGGAATCGTCTGCGTAGATAGCGATGAGCATGATGAAGGCGGCCATATTACGGAAGATAGTGATGTGCGGGTCAAGATGGTTCAGAAGCGTCTCAGAAAAGCCGCAGTGGTCAAAAATGCCGCCCTGCCTCCTGCTTTTACCGGCGCGGAGGGTTACGAGACCTTGATTGTGGGATGGGGTTCCACCTATCCGGCGCTGGCCGAGGCGCTTTCGAAGATAGGACGGCCCGCTCTTGCACATCTGCACTTTTCCTGGGTTTACCCACTGCCGGAAGAAACGGCGGACTATTTGCGGAAGGCCAAAAAAATTATCGTAGTAGAGGGAAATGTTGCCGGGCAATTCGCGAATTTATTGAAACTGGTGACGGGGCGGCAAATTGAAAGCATTCTGAAATACAATGGCCAGCCTTTCTCTGTTGAGGAGCTGGTCCGGGAAATAAGCGCCAGGTGTTAGAGGTGAGGTGTTAGGAGTAAGGAGGTTTGCTATGGCCGAAAACAAATTTGATTTTCCCCATAAAATAGACATGGCCTGGTGCCCGGGTTGCGGCAATTTTTCCATCCGCCGCTCCCTGCTGGCGGCGCTGGACGAGCTCGGTGTTGCCAGGGAACAAGTGGTACTCGTTTCCGGCATCGGCCAGGCGGCCAAGATGCCCCAATATATAAACACCAATTTTTACAATGGGCTGCATGGCCGCGCACTGCCAGCGGCGACGGCTGTCAAGGCCAGCAATCCGGGCCTGACGGTTATTGCCGAGGGCGGCGACGGCGATATGTACGGGGAAGGCGGCAATCACTTCCTGCATGCCACAAGGCGCAATCCGGACATTGCCCTTTTTGTCCATGACAACATGATCTATGGCTTGACAAAGGGGCAGGCCGCGCCCACCACCAGAGAGGGCATGGTGACTCCTGTCCAGACGGCCGGGGTCTTTGAAAAACCTTTAAATCCCGTGTCCTTAGCCGTGGCGCTGGACGTTCCCTTTGTTGCCCGCGCCTCCTCCGCGGATTGGGAGCAGACCAAGGAGATCATGAAGCAGGCGATCATCCACCGGGGTTTCTCGCTGGTAGATATTTTCCAGCCCTGCATTTCCTTCAACAAAATCAATACTTCCCAGTGGTATAAAGATAATTCCTATTACCTTCAGGAGGATTACGATCCCACGAACAGGACCGCGGCCCTGGCCAAAGCGCAGGAAGAATCCCCTTTCCCCCTGGGGATCATCTACTCGAATAGCGCACGCATCCCTTTTGAGGAGAATCTGCCGCTCTATGCCCATGACAAAAGGCCGCTTTACGAGCGGGAAAGGGCGCCGGATAAAATCGCGGCGATACTGAAGTCCCGGGTATGAATTTCACTCTTTCGAAAGTCAAGCTTTACCGGCTGAGCCGACAACCGCTTCGTTCTTGTGCTTGTACATTTTGACGAGTTCGTCCCGGGCAGGACCTAAGTATTTTCTTGGATCGAATTCGCCCGGCTTGGTCGCGAAAACTTCTCTAATCATGGCCGTCATGGCAAGTCTTCCGTCCGAATCTATGTTTATTTTGCAAACCGCGGAAGCCGCTGCTTTTCTCAGTTGCTCTTCCGGAACGCCTACCGCATTATCCATTTTGCCGCCGTATTTATTTATCATCGCGACATATTCCGGCATTACCGAGCTCGCGCCGTGCAGAACTATCGGAAAGCCGGGTATCCTTTTTTCTACTTCCGCGAGAATATCGAATCTTAAGGGCGGCACAGACTCTCCCGGCTTGAGTTTAAACTTGTAGGCGCCGTGTGAAGTCCCTATGGATATCGCCAAACTGTCCACGCCGGTCTTTTTTACAAAGTCCTCAACCTCTTCCGGACGGGTATAATGGCTTGTTGCATGGCTTACTTCGTCTTCTATGCCGGCCAACACTCCCAGTTCCCCTTCGACGGTTACATCATACCGGTGCGCGTATTCCACGACTTTTCTGGTCAGAGCCACGTTGTCCTCATATTTGTGGGCGGAACCGTCTATCATAACAGACGAAAAACCGCTTTCTATGCAGGAAACGCAGAGTTCATAAGTGTCGCCATGATCCAGGTGCAGCGCCACAGGAAGATCAACCCCCGCCGCCTTAATGATCTCCATGGCGCCTTTGGCCATGTGCCTGAGAAGTATCTGATTGGCGTATTTTCTCGCGCCGCTCGATACCTGTAGAATGAACGGCGATTTCGTTTCTATGCACGCCGTCACAATTGCCTGCAATTGTTCCATATTGTTGAAGTTATAGGCAGGTATTGCGTAAGTGCCTATCATTGCTTTCGCGAACATCTCTCTGGTGTTGACCAGGCCTAACTCTTTGTAAGAGACCATATTTTTTCCTTTCTGTGCTTAGTTTTCCGGGGGACATAGATTACCGGCAACTCTTCTTCCTTGGACATGTATGTCCTCCATATCACAATTCTGGATGAAAAGAACATCAATGATTACGTTTTGCCCGCACTTTATTCCACGACTTGGTGATAACAAATGTAAATCCGCAGGGGTCCGGTAGCGGGAAATTGCCCTTGATTTATCGTGCAGATTCATCAATGAAAATGCCAAACTTGATGGATGTTATGTTTTGAAGACTGACTTATCGGATGCGGCCGCAACCAAAGAACTCATCCATGGCCGTTACAAAGACCTCACCTTGGTTGAATCCGCATTCTTCCTATTCGTCACGGATTATCAAATTGAGTCCGTTTGAGGCTCCCGGCGCTCAGATATCAATCACGTCATTCCGCTTGACCAGTGAAGGCGGACCGGGCGAACGTTTTTGCACAAGCAGTCGGTTCATCAGGAGGTTGGTGATACTGACAATTAACGCCCCCAGCAACGCAGAACCAAAACCCTCTACATAAAAACCGTCCACCAGCCAACTGACGAAATAGAACAGGACTGCGTTTACGATCCAAATCCCGATACCAAGCGATAAGACAATAAACGGAAGAGTGAAAAGCAGCAGCAGCGGCTTCAGGATCGCATTGCAGAAGCTCAGTATCAGCACCACGATCGTAAGGGTTGTGCCCGTATCGTAGCTGATGCCGGGCACGATTATCGTGCCAAGCACTACGCCCAGCGCCAGAACGAGCCACCGCAACAGCATGTTGACGAACGCGTTATTCATAATTATCACTCCGGCAAATAAATCCCCCGCTTCGTCTTCTTTATCTTACCCAACTTAGCTGCCCGACTGGTAATGCCCCATATCTGCCTGTCAGTCAGTCCGGTTTTAACATTAAGTTCAGACGTCGTGATTCCCTCGGCACTGTCCTGGATAATGCCCACAACCTTATCAAACAAGGACGCTTCTTGAGATTTCCTGGCAGTTGCCTTTTTACCGGCAACCTTTATCGCCTTTCCGGGCGCCGGAATTTTTGCTTTCGCTTTTGCTTTCGCTTTTGCCTTGGCCTTTGCCTTAACCTTTGCCTTTTTCGCCGGTAACGTTGTTGCCGCTGCCGGCTCTTTTTTCCCTTCGCCGGACGATTGGGGAAGCTTTTGCTGAAGTTTATCGAAATATGCTTTGATAAATTCCTCCGAGCCTTCCAACTCGATTTCCTTAGTTTCCGGATTGAACCGCAGATATGATGTTTTTCCCATTTGACGCCTCCTTTTACTTAAAATAATTGACCCATATTACCACATTTCATCCCGTATTAAAAGTTTGTGTAAAGTCCAATACCAGTCCGGACAGCTTTTTCAAGATTGATCCGCCCCTTTCCGCTTCTCGATCCATTTCAGCAGATAATAACTGGTGATGCCGGTCACCACCATTGCCACCAGAAACAGAGGGTAGGAAATCTGCCAGTTTTCCGGACCCGTCATCATGGACCACTCGGACATACCGCCGATCCCGGCCAGCAGGGTCAGCGGCATAAAGATGGTAGTGATGAAGGTCAGCCGCCGTACGGTGATGTTGGTACTGTTGGCGGCTTTGGTCATCCGGTTGTTGATCAGGGAAGCGTACATTTCCATCAAGCTGCTGATAATTTCACGGGAGGACTCGGTCAGCTCAAAAAACTTGGCCAGGTGGTCATACAAATCGCGGTAATACAGAATGGCCTTGTCGGGGATGTACGGACAGTCCTTGCGACAAATCTTCACGAGGATTTCGCGCTCGTGGAACAGGCTCTTGCGCAATTTCACCAGGTTGCGCCGCAAACACAACAGGTCGGCGGGATTGAAGCGGTCCAAATCTGTCAGAATGACATCCTCCGATTCATCTATAGCTTCCTCGATCGCTTCAATCGCCACAAATTTCTGATCAACGATGCGGTCCAAAAGCACATGCAGCAGATAAGCTGGCCCCTGGCGGGCATTGCCCAGATCGTTTTCCACATAATGCTCGATTCCCTTCAGCATCGGTTGCCCGTTGCTGTCACGGCCGCTGACAGTGATCAAATAATTATCACCGATAACCACGTCAATCTCTGAAATGCTCAGGGTATGATTGGTGTATTCGAAGGCATTAAACAAAATAAATGTATTTTGGGGATAATCTTCAATTTTGGGAATCTGGTTTTCATCCACACAATCCTCAACGACCAGAGGATGCAGATTGAGCGGCTCGATCAGGTTTTCCAAATCCGCCTTATCCGGTTCGCAATAGTCCAGCCATAAAAACCCGCCTTTGCTGATCGCGCTCAAGGCGTCAGATAAATTTTCCTTGGACGTTAATTTCCCCGTTTTGGTGATGTGGAAGTATTGATACCCTGGCATTGCTTCTTCTCCGATGGAAACCAAAGAAAAGGGGGTCACGAGTCCTCAGTAACTCCCTTATTTTACTGGAGCGGGCGACCGGGATCGAACCGGCGACGTCCAGCTTGGGAAGCTGATTTTTTAACTTCCCCTATATTCCCCATCTACATAAATACTTGATTTTTAGTATAATATTTTTTCTTGCTTTCCTCAATATTCCCAAGGGAACACCAAAAAAGTGGGACTATAGTGGGACTGAAAAATTAGACGGGGCAAAATCAGATCTTTTCCCGCACTCTTTTATGTCTGGCGTTAAACATACATTAGCGAGGAGAATCTGTCAATTAAATGGAACAAAACAGATTTCTGCTGTTTACAATGACCAGAAACAGGTGTAGCATCACAAACCAACGCCAGAGCGCGCCGGTAGCTATTAATAATCGTCACCAGTTCCCTTTACCAGACCTGGCCGCTACGGAAACTTTTTAAAATCTAAGGGATCTGATCATGAAACCCTTAATAACCGTTGTAGCGATTCTGCTCATGGCTATATCAGCGGCGCACCTGGTGAGGATTATTTTTCAGGTTGATATTCTTATCGGTGGGTTTATCATACCAATCTGGGTAAGCATCATCGGCTTTATTATCCCGCTGGTGCTGGCTTTGTTGCTGGACCGGGAGAACAAAAAGGAATTGATCAAAACCCAGCTCGCGCCGATGAAAATAATAAGGAAAGAAAAAGGAAACTCAGCAACATGACCAATAAAAGTATCCCCTATTCCGACAATAATGGAAGTATAATCATCCCTTTCAACTCTGACCAGAAATATCACTTCTGGAATGGCGGCCAACCATCATCAGAAACCCTAATGGAATTAAACGCACCGGAAGATATTTGGAGTAAACATACCTTATTACCATATCCTGGGAATGCGGTTTAGGAAAGACAATAGGGGCATATATGTCGTCTTCAGCATTAAACAATACATATCAGAAGAGTGCTGAATTAATAGCGAATTCATCTTTTGCTATGGGCTTGTACCGTCCACCCAGCGAGGGTGGGAGCTCATCACTACTCCTTAGGATCACAGAAAATTGCCCATGGAACAAATGCACCTTCTGCGAAATGTACAAGGGGCATCCCTTTGTGTATCGCAAAGCAGAAGATATCAAAGCAGACATCGATACCGTCAAGATCATCGGCGATGAACTAAAAGCCGTCTCCACGAAAATGGCCCAAGATGGCCAAATTACCAGCGAGGTGGGAATGGCTATTTTGCGGGCAGATCCTTCTCTCAATAACAACGATTGCTTCATCACTGTTTTCAACTGGCTCCATTCAGGAGGAAATACGGCCTTCTTGCAGGATGCCGACAGTATGATCATGCGGCCACACGAGATCATAGAAGTACTCAAGCATCTGCGGGGAACGTTAAAAACGCTCACTAGAGTTACCTCTTACGCCCGCTCCAAGACGTTGTCTCAAAGAAAGCCGGAAGAATTGAAGGCCATCCGGGAGGCAGGACTCGATCGTCTCCATGTTGGCTTGGAAACAGGGGATGATGAATTACTTACCGTCATCCGCAAAGGCGTGACCAGCGCCGAACAAATTGATAGTGGGAAAAAGGCGATGGCTGCCGGCTTTCAACTTTCTGAGTACTGGATGCCCGGTCTGGGTGGTAGTACATACTGGCGGCAACATGCGGAAAACACTGCCCGCGTCTTAACGGCTATAAACCCAAACTATATCAGGTCACGTCCCTTTGTGCCCAGACGTGGAACACCAATTTCTGAGGATTACAAGCAAGGGAAGCTGAAACTCTCCTCACCGCATGAACGTCTTGAAGAGTTAAGGTTAACGATTGATGGATTGAATGTGATTTCGCGTGTCTGCTTTGACCATAGCATGAATGCATGGACAAATAGACGTGGCGGTCTGCTGTTTCATCAGGATTATGAAGGCTATAAGTTTCCAGAAGAAAAACCGCTTGTTCTGGAGCTGATTCGCGAAGGTCTTTTTATAGACGAATCAAAACACCTTGATGCAAAAGAACTCATCGCCATGGAAACTCTATGATATTGATTGGCCAGCATTGGCATTTAGCTTATACTCAAAACCATGTGCATGACCCATCAACCGGGTAAACGATCAAGAAGCGGGGATTGAAAATGTTGTATAGAAGAGTACCTAAGAATGGAGATGAGCTCTCGATACTCGGTTTCGGGTGTATGCGTTTACCCTTAAAAGAAGATAGGACGATAGATGAAGAGAGGGCAAGGAAGCAGGTCCGCTACGCAATCGACCATGGATGAGCTCGAAGGATCTGATTGGGAGCAAACTATAGTCAAGGCAAAAAAAATCTTTCAAGAAAATTTAACTTTAAGATGATCCTCGGCCAATCTACGAGGCAGTTTAACAGAATGAGGTTCCATGCAGATTTTGATCAAAGTTATTATCAGTCTATTTGTCATAATTGCCGCAACAGCAATCGGCAAGAAGTTGCCCGCCGCCGCAGGTCTTATTGCCGTGATGCCACTTACCGGTGCGCTGGTCCTTGTTTGGATATATTTGGAGAACAATGGTGATCCGCAAACCATGCAGAACTTCGCCAAAGGGGCACAGTGGGGAATCTTGCCGACCATGCTCTTCTATCTAGTGGCTTTCCTCTGTTTCAAGAAGCACCTTCCACTATCCATTGCCCTTACGGCAAGTTTTGGAGCATGGATCGTGGCAGCTATCATTCACCAATGGATGTTGAAATGAAGAAAAGCACATTACTTACTGTGGTTTTTTACTCTTTTAACTTTCAACTAACCTTTAACAATACAATTCAGTCTGTAGGGTGCTGAACCAAGATAAGGGAATAAATCACTGAGAAAGGAAACCGCAAATGAAAGTTATTATTGATCTTTGCCTTGTGCCGATAGGAGTCGGTATATCATTGTCACCGTATATTGCCGCCTGTGAAAAGGTACTCATGGCTGCAGGATTGAAAATATCGCTCCATTCCTACGGCACCGATATCGAAGGCGAATGGGACGAGGTATTTGCCGCTGTCAAACGTTGCCATGAGGTGGTTCATGAAATGGGTGCCCCACGTATCACAACGACCATAAAAGTTGGGACAAGGACAGACCGTTCAGAAACAATGGAAGCTAAGGTAAAAAGTGTGCAGGACAAGCTTCTATGCTGATGTCAACCTGGACGAGACATGAGCTTACGGTACCCGTTTCTTCCAACATACTCGATACAAGATCTCGCCGGTAAAAAACATCGTGACAGAAGTTTCAGTAATAGCCAGTTGTCAGAACTGAGGATTATGGATCGAAAGAGAGTAACGCCGGAGCTTCATGCCCGTTAATCCAGCAACCAGGCGACATCCGTCAGTATTCCAGTAGCGATGAGCAATGTTCGTCTTACGTTCCGCTATTGAATAATTGAATATGTCCGTGTCTATCATTGCCGCGAGATGCTGGGCACGGGTATTGCCCGAAAACCAGTTACCTTCGGACTCCAATAATGGTCAAAACTATCGAGGGTGGTTCCCTTCGAGCTCCTGGCGTGATAAAATTTTTGCCCGTCGGACACTATACCGCAGTGCTTGAGGTCATCGAAGAAAACGATATTTCCGGGCCTGTACTTCTGATCCTGCTCAACGGCCGGTAACGACAGGTAAAACTTGCGTGCAGTTGTGCGCTTTATCAACACTCCGCTATCGTACATCACGCGCCAGACAAATCCGGAACAATCGAAGCTCTTTAAACCGCTTGCCCCCCAGATATAAGGCCTGCGAAGGTGGCGGTTAATGTTCGGCTGTAAACTGTCCCACAAAGCTTTATATTCTGGTATGTCCATACTGGCAGTCACCCCAATAGCCGGTTGGGCCAAGAAGTTGGTCAATATGAACAACAAGATCAGAAAAGCCAATTTTTTCATTTTACCGCACTGCCAAGCAAGAGGCCCAAGCCGATAAAGAGCCCAGCCAGGAATATAGCCACGGACCGGTTATCTTGCTTAAGCTGCTCGGAAAATTCAACCCCTGGCGTCAAACCAGTCAAAGACCTTAAATGCCAGGACAAACCCTCCCAAGCCAATGCAGAGGGAAATGAGGATAGACCCCAGATAGTTCAATAGATCCATATCGTTCAATTCCTTTCTTGATGTTTCATGATTACCGATGGATGCGCGTAAAGCAATTTCGTGTAAATATCAAAGTAAAAAGCTTTTCAAAATGAAACCTTTCCCGAATCTTGCCGATAATAATTTACCCTCCAACTAAATGATTTTCAGTTCACCATTGTGGAGAGGATTACTGTTTGGAATCAAGCTCTTTCAAGCTGAAAACTTTTTTCCCGGAATAATCTTAGACAGGCATCTGCCACATCTGCATCATAAATTGTCCCTTTATTGTTCTCAATCTCTTCCAGGGCTGCATTTAATCCCAATGCTGGACGATAGGGCCGGTGGGATGCCATGGATTCCACAACATCTGAAACAGCCAGAATGCGGGCCTCCATAAGAATGTCATCCCCTTTCAGATTTCTTGGATAGCCCGAACCATCCATCCGTTCATGATGCTGAAAGACAATCTCCGCCAGTGGCCAAGGGGATTCCACATCCTTGAGAATTTCGTATCCTTTGCGAGAGTGTTCCTTGATCAGTCTAAACTCGATTTCAGACAGCTTTGTCGGCTTGGACAATATCTCTGCCGGGATGGATAGCTTTCCGATGTCATGGATCGAACCGGCCATGCGGATGCCCTCGATCTTATCCGGGGGAAGTTCCATCTCCGTGGCAATCGCACGGGCCAGATCCGCTGACCGGATCTGGTGACCGGCGGTATAAGGATCTCGTGTTTCCACGGTTGACACCATGACCTGGATGGTTGTTTGAACCGCCCTTCTGAGGTTTTTGACTGTACGCTGAAGTTCCTCCTCCGCCTGCTTCTTCTCGGTGATGTCGCGGACGACGGATACAGACCCAATGATATTGCCAGTGATATCTCTGACCGGGGCTGCATTGACCTGGCGATACCGAAATTCTCCGCTTGCCGGAATTTTAATGATCTCCTCCTGGTTCGTTACCACTTCTCCTGTGAGGGCGCGCAGGGGCGGAGCCTCTTTGACAGGCCTCTCGCTACCATCCGGGCGCAACACGACCAGGCTCTTCGCCAGCTTTTCTACTTCGATCATCTGATTAGGGTCAATGCAGAAGTGTTTGAGAGCAGATGGGTTTGCTATGGTGAATGTCTTATGTGTATCTGCAAACCAGACCTCGTCGGTCATGCTGCTGATCAGTGAGGATAGTCTGGTTTTCTCTTCTTGAACAGATTCCAGAAGTGCCCGGATTTCATATTCCGCCCGCTTGAGATCGGTGATGTCCGCGGAAATACCCAGCAGGTATTCGGGTTCTCCGTTTTCGTCCGGGATCGGCACTTTCTTGGTGTGCAGGATGCGCTCTCCTTTTTTCCGGGTCTGAATGGGTTCTTCCGGGATATCAACAACCTTCTTCCCGTATAGAACATCCCGGTCATTCTCAGTAAAGAAATCTGCCTGTTCCTTCGAGAAGAAATCATAATCGTTCTTCCCCAACAGGTCGTCCCTGGAATAACCCAGCAATTCCTCTCCCGCCCGGTTGAAACGGGAGAACCGGAGTTCCTTGGCATCCTTGAGGAAGATCATGTCCGGGATATTCTCGATAATCGAGTCCAGGAACACATTCATCCGGCGCATTTCCTCCTCCCGCTGCTTGCGCTCCGTAATATCTACGATAGCACCTCTAAGCCCCACAGGTTTGCTATCACTGTAAATTACACTTGAGATTACAATGGCAGGAAAGACAGACCCATCTAACCTCATTAAAGTATATTCAGTGCCTCTTATTTGCTCCCCCTTTAACAGCCCTTGAATGTTCTTGCTCGATTTATCAATGTCTTCAGGTGAAATTAGCTGCCATGCTTTAAAACCTTTCTTTAAATCCTCTTCTGTACCTATAAAAGTTTCATAAATAGCGCGGTTGACAGAAGTAATATTGGCTTCCAAATCCATATCATATACCGGGATTGGCAAAAAATCATATAGATCACGATATTTCTTCTCGCTCTCCTGTAGTGCCTCCTCCGCCTGCTTGCGGGTGGTTTGGTCCTCTGCTTGGACGATAATCAAATCCGGGAAAATGAAACCATACTGCACGAAAAGGAATCTACCCGGTGCGAAGCGACGGGAACTTATTTCCCGTTTAATAGCACGCTGTTCCTGGAAGCAAAGATTCAAATCACGGAGGATCTGAGGTCTGTCTTTATACAGTTCCACGGCACTGGCTCCGAGATAGTCGAAGACTTTGCCGTTGGTCAGTTGCTTGGCGGCCTTGTTGAAATCTAAAAGAGTGAAATCGTCCCCTTTTTTTTTCCAGGTGAAGGTCGGGGTGGGACTATCCTGATACAGGCGTTTGAAACGTTCTTCGCTGTTCCGCAGCTCCTCCTCTGCCTGCTCACGGTCCGTAATGTCGCGGGCAACAGAAATGATTCCGATGATCTTGCCTTCGCGCATAACGGGCGACCCACTGACTTCACCATACTTTATGGTTCCATCCTTTGCGATAAACCGATAAATCGTCGCATGAATTGTGTCACCCTTTAAGATCAAACTCATATCGGCTAAAGCCTGCTCAAAAGATTCCGGCGTAAGGACATTTCCTAAATCGGAAACAGGTCGGCCAATGAAATCTTGTGGTTTGTATCCCAATATTTTCTCCACGCTCGGAGATATGCTAATAATGTTGAGATCTGTATCAAGTGTATAAATAACATCCGACACATTCTCAAAAGATAAACGATAGCTCTCCTCCAATATCCTCAACTCCTGATTAGCAATCTCCAGATCCAGCATTTTCTTTTCAAGTTTACTGAAAAGGATTTCATTGTACTGCCTGAAAACCTCCATTTCTTCCTCAAGCGGTTTAGTCGCCACTTGCTTGACCACATAGTTTTCTTCCAACACCTCTTTTAGAATACTCATCAGTATATCCGGTTCCTGGGGTTTGATGATGAATCGCTCCGCCCCGAGGCTTAATGCAAAATCCTCGTTCTTGGATCCGGTATAGGTGGCGGTGTAAAATACCAAGGGGATATGCTTGAGTGTATCATCTGATTTCCATCGCCGGCATAAGGCGTAGCCATCCATCACGGGCATCAGAATGTCCGTGACAATCAGATCCGGAGGGTTTAGAATGGCTTTATCCAGCGCATCCTTGCCGTTTTCCGCCGAAATCACTTCAAAACCGTATCCCTTCAGCAGGGTTTCCAGCATGTATAGATTGGTGCTGTCGTCGTCAACAATCAAGATTGTTTTTTTCATTGTTTCTCCCCATGATGATCTTTTTTTGATAAATGCTTTTCAACCTGTACTGCAAGCATATCCGGGGCGATCGGTATTTCTATATAGCCGCTGCAGCCCGCCTCAACCCAGATACATTGAAACATTGACACTGTCGATCTGTTCCGGCTTGAGGTAGCGCTTGGCGTACTTCAAGTATACGCCCGAAAGAAGGAACAGGTCGAACAGCCCTGGATCGATGTGCCTGTCTTTCTTGAAAAAGGAGAGGATCTTCACTGACTCGGAGAGCGTCTTGGCCTTTTTGTATGGGCGGTCGGAAGCGGTAAGGGCTTCGAAGATATCGGCAATCGCCATGATGCGGGCCGGCACCGACAAATCGTCTTTTGTCAGACCACGCGGGTACCCTGAGCCCGTCAACGTTTCGTGATGAGTGCCCGCATATTCGGGAACCCTTTGCAGTTCTCTCGGAAACGGCAGAGCATCCAGCATGACGACAGTCTGGATAATGTGCTCGTTGATCTTGAAGCGCTCCTCCTCGGAGAGCGTGCCCCGTGCCACGCACAGGTTGAGGATCTCGCCGAAATTGTAAAGGCTTTCCGGAACCTGCAACTTGAATCCGTACTTGGGATCGAGCGCTTTGTCGACACCCCGGGGGATGATGTGGTAGGGCTTGTCGGAGAGGAGGGGTTCGACCGCCGGTAGCTCGGAGGCGGACACGCTTTCATAGCGCCGCAGTTCCTCGTGCGACAGGCCGAGGCGATCGTCGAAATGACGCAGCCAGGTCTGGCCGGCGATCCTCTTGATCCGCTCGATGCGCTCCGGAGCCATGAATTCGCCCCCGATATTGCATTCCGCCACGAAGGCGAAGTCGTCGGTCAATTGAGCGCGACGCCCGCGGTATTCCCTGATGGCCGCCTCGGAATCGCCGCCGTCCTGGATTTCCTTGAGACAGGCGATCTCGGCGTCCCGCAACAGCACTTCGAACCGCATGCGCACTTCGTGGATGCGGTTGTAGATCGTTTCGAGTTTGGTTGCCTTGTCGACCACGTACTCGGGGGTTATAACCTTTCCGCAATCGTGGAGCCACGCGCCGATCCGGAACTCCCGCCACTCTTCATCCGAATAGAAATGGAAGTCAGCGAGTGGCCCTTCCTCCACCCGGGAGGCCTCTTCCGCCAGCATTATCGCCAATTCAGGCACCCGCTCGCAATGGCCGCCGGTGTAAGGACTCTTCGTGTCAATTGCGCCTGCCACGAGCCTGATCAACGAATCCATCAACGTCCGCTGCGCCTGCAGCAGGTTTTGGTTCTCCAGCGCGACTGCCGACTGTGAGGCCAGCGCCTCGACGAAACCTACCAATTCCCTCGGAAACGGAATAACCTTCCCGGTATCCGGATCCAGGGCATTCATAAACTGCAGGACGCCGATCACTTCGCCTTCACGCGGCGACATGGGAACGGTCAGCATCGATTCGGTTCGATATCCCGTCTCGGCGTCGAAGCGGTGCGAACCGCTCAGATCGAACCGCTTTTCGGAATAGACGTCGTCGATGACGACGGCTTCGTTGTGCAGTGCCGCGAAAACGGACACGTACTTCTCGTTGATTTCTCCCGTTACCGGGTCTCTGAACGGGATCTCGAACGAAGGCAGTGAATCGTCCTTGGTACGCAATGCAAACGCGAGTGTTCCTTTATCGGTTTTCAGATACATCGTTCCTGCATCGCAATTACACAACTGCTTTCCTCCAAAGAGGATGTGCCGGAGCAGCGTCTGCCGGTTGCGCTCCCGTGACATCAGGATACCGTTCTCCACCAGGCTCGCCAGTTTCTGCTCGGCTACCGTCAGGGCTCTGGTGCGTTGATGCAGCGTACTCTTCATGACTTTCTGGGCCTGGGCCAATGCTATGACTTCGTAGAGAATCGTAGGCAGACGACCGACTTCGCCGGAGAAGTCCATTTTTGAGATGCGCTCTGCGTCCTTGGCGAGAATGGAGAGGGAGCGCCCAACCCGGCGGGCACCAATAACAGCGAGGGGGATCACGACCAGCAGAAAGGCGATCGTCAGGAGGATGACCTGGTTCCGCGCCTCGGTGATCGGACCGGAAAAGTCACGCATCGGCGCAAAGACGCCGATGCGGAACTCGGCGCCCGGTGCGGCGGGATACGCGTAATATGCAAACACGAACTTTTCTCCCCCGACGTTGATGATCCTCGCACGCGACGCATCGTCCTCACTTTGCCATGCTTCCAATACGGCAAGGTGGGGACTGGCGGTCTGGGAGATCGGTGTCAATGAGGCCACTTCCTTCAGGTTGTAGGCCTGGTAGGCGCTGTGGTGAGCCAGGATCCTATTGTGGTGGTCGAGAATGACAATCGCGCTGGCCGGCGTCAGTGGAATTTTCGCCAGGAAATCGTGAAGCGCGCCCAGGCTCAGGTCTGCTCCAAGCACTCCGATCCCTCCCCGGAGCGGGCTGGAAATCGTAATCCCCGGTTCCCGGGAAGAGGCAAAAATATACGGGTCCGTGATCGCGACGGGCGGAGTCTGTTTTGCCCCATCATACCAGGGCCGCTGGGTCGGGAAATACTGGGTCTGTCCTTCTTTCGAACCAATAACTTGCCGGTCGGAGGACCAGAATTCCCAGGTTTCCAAGCGCCTCCCTCCCTCCTTCCGGACGATTTTCCGCAGGGCGAACCGGGTGTTCTCGGGCGCTGCCAAGGAGGCAAGCAAGTTCTGGTTGCCCTTGGTATTCACCACCTGAAAGAAATCGTCGTTCTCAAGCCCGAAATAGACGGAATATAGGCTTTCTTCGCTCTCCAACTGGGACATGAAGGTCACCACCATGTCATGGTCGTTCAAGCGTCCTTCCTCGGCGAAGCGCGCGCGCCTAGCGCCGGCCTGCACCGTGACCTGGCGGCTTGTGCCCCCGATGAGATTCCGCAGCCGCTCCACACCGGTCTGTGCTATGAGGAAGAAGCGTTGCTTTGCGCTGTCTTCCGCCATGGCGTTGAATTTGGTGATGACGACGACCAGAATCGAGGCAGTGAGCACAAAGACGATGCAGAGCATGGCGATGACGGCCCAGTTATGGAAGCGTAGATTCCGACCAAACAAGAGATGCATAATAACTCCTTTCGACGGGATCCGTCGTACAGACCCCCAGCGCTCCCTCAGTACAACGCCCGGAGCCGGAGGGCGAGTGATTATCGAACGGTGATCTCCACCCGGCGGTTTTTCGGCTCGGGTGTGTTGTCCGGTGTGGCGACAAGCAGATTCCTCTTACCATGAGAGGCGATCGTTATATCATGCACCTGCAGGCCCGCCGTCCTGATGATTTCCGCCACCGACTGTGCCCGCTGCAACCCGAGCCTCTCGTTGGCCTCGCTGTTCCCCACGGTATCGGTATGGCCGATCACCGATACATCCGGTGCGGGGTGCTTTTCCGCCGCAGCCAGGATCTCCGGAATCAGGGCTTCCGACTCGGCTGTCAACACCGTCCCGCTGGCCTTGTAGTAGAGCATGAAGCTGACCGGCAGTGGTGGCCGTGCGGCGAGGGCTTCGCCAAAGTCCCGGTTGATCTTGCCTTCATCTATACCGTAGGGCTTGCCCGAGCCATCGTCCAGATCAACGGCGGAGCGGGCTTCGTTCAGCAGGACATCGCCTTTCACGCCGCTCACCGACAACTGTCCCACCGTGCCGTCCGCATTGTCCATCAGAACGACGTAGGACTTCGGCGCCTGGGCGGCCGGCGGGGTCGTGGCGCAGCCCATGGCAACGATCAGGACGGCAAAAACGACAAACGCTGGTTTCAGGTTGCGAATCATGGCTTTTCCCTCCCGTTCTGCGGCTCGACCTTGACAAGAAAGCGGGTGCCGCGGATTCCGATCGTGCCTGTCGGCGTCTTCATGGTCACAGAGCTCGGTTTGAGCTTGGCGATCACGCCCGAGATAACCTGCAGGGAGCCTTTCGACATGCGCGTACCGAACTTCAGGTTGTCCTTCCCCGGCGCATAGAGGTACTCGTCCACCGTCAGTTCGGTGTCCGGCCCGAAGGACATGACGGTATTGTCCTTGAAGGTGACGCCCATGGCCCCCTTGGTTCCGGTCATCAAAGTGTTTCCAAGTTTGATGGGAGTACCGACCTCGGCCTTGACCGGCTTTCCGGCATCGATCACTGCTGCGCTGCCCGAGACCGTCTTGACGAAGCCAATCGCATCCTGGGCCCATGCCGGCGATCCGGCCAGGAGCATCAGGATGATTACTAGGATGAAGCGTATCATGATTTTCCTCCCATTAGCGCGTGTGGGTGTTCAACGCCCATTCCGAGATGCGTGATCCCGCGTTTTCACAAGTGAAAAGTTAATCAGCTTCATCAGTTAACTTTTTTAAACTTGGCCCGATTTTTTTAAAAAAACGGGCAAGAAAATGAACCAGAATCAAAAATACGAAAATTCAAAGCTCTCCTGTAGTCCTTACGGGCAAATGTTGTTCAACTTTTGCCACAAAGGTATCCGGATCAATTGGTTTCTCTATATATCCATTACAGCCGGCTTCCATGACCTTTTCACGGTCACCGGACATTGCATAGGACGTCACGGCAACAATGGGAGTATCTGCAAGGTCCAGGTTCTGCCTTAAGTTGTGGGCGACGGCGTAACCATCCATGACAGGCAACTGGATATCCAGGAGGATCAGATCCGGTTTTAGCGAAGCCGCCATTTCAATGCCTGCTTTACCATCCAGCGCGGCGAAGACTTCATAGTTGCTCTGCTCAAGGATGAACCTGACCAGATAAAGATTCTGTTCGTTGTCTTCGATGACAAGGATTTTTCCCTTCATGGTTCTTTCCTCTCTTTCGGCAGGGAAAAGCTGAACGTGCTTCCCGCACCCCATTCGCTTGTCACCCGGATTTGCCCTCCCATGAGTTCTACGAGCCTTTTACTGATGGATAGGCCCAGACCCGTCCCTTCATATTTCCGGGTCATTCCCGAATCGATCTGCCTGAAGGCCCGAAAAAGGGTTTCTAAGTCTTCTGTCTTGATGCCGATGCCCGTATCCACAACCCTTATCGTTACGTTGTCCGCTTCCGGTTTGCATTCTATTTTCACCGAACCTTTTTCCGTAAACTTTACGGCATTGCTGATCAGATTCAGAAGAATCTGCTCAACGCGCCTTCGGTCGCTGTTTATGGTTTCAATTTCGGGAGAGACTGCATAGGTGAGTTCAAGACCCTTTTTGCCGGTAAGCGGACGCGCACTCTCCACAGCCTTTTCCATCATGGAACGAAGGTCAAAGTTTTCATAGGCGATCTGCAACTGTCCTGCTTCGATCTTTGATAAGTCGAGAACATCATTGATTAACGAAAGCAGGTGTTGTGCACTGCCGCGCACCATGTTCAGTTGTTTTTTCTGCTCGTCATTTAAAGGTCCGACAATCCCCTGCAGAATGATGCCGGTGAACCCGATGATCGAGTTCAGCGGCGTTCGCAGTTCGTGCGACATCGTCGCCAGGAAGGCTGATTTAATCCGGTCGGCGTCCTGAGCTTTTTCCATCGCATTTGCCAATTCGGCCGTGCGCAGTTTGATGCGCTGTTCCATTTCCTGGTTGATTTGCCTAAGTTCCAAGGTGCGCGCATTCACCTGAACCTTTAACAGAACACCGGCAACCAGACTAATGAGCAGCGCAAGGCCAGCAATGAGCGCCAGGGTCTTCATCCATGCCGGAAGTTTAAATACGGTTTTTTCGGTTGTCCACCGCTTCAATGACTCGTAATATAGTGACTGAGAATCATTCTTTAGTTCCAGCAGGTGTTTATCAATGGTTTTCAACAGTTCATCCGGAGCCCCCCGGGGCGCTGCAAAAAAAAGTTGAGTTGGATGGAATATAACCGCTGTCTCTTCCAGCCCCATCTTATGTGCATGCACCAACCCGTAGAAACGATTGGTAATGGCGGCGTCGGCCTCCCCTCTGGCAACCACCTCGAAGGCCTGTTTGTAATCCGGCAGCGAAATGAGGGTGATTTTAAATCTGAAGTTTTCAGCGAGCTGCCTGAAAGCCTCCTGTTGAACCGAACGTTCCAGAACAACTATTCTTTTCCCATCCAAATCTACTATCGAACGGATTTGCTTGTCTTTGCTGGCATATACCTGAAACCAGTCGGACAGGACCGGTTCCTTGTGAAAGGAGAATACTTTTTCGCGCTCCAGGGAATATGCCACATCGGGCATCAAGTCTATCTCGCCTTTGGACAGGCGATCCAATCCCTCCCCCCACGTGCCGGGCACATAGCGCAAGGTCCATCCTTCGCTTTTAGCGATGTGCTCGATGATATCAATGAAGATGCCTGCGGGTTTGCCGGGCTCGGGAATAAACACCTTGGGAGCGTTTTCATAAACGCCCACACGCACGATGCGATCTTTGCCGGCCGCCGATGAATTGTCAGGATAAATCGGTATCAAAAGAACCAGAAGCGGGCATAAAATCAGCCATCCGTAATAAAGGACAAACAATTTTGTCTTGAGTTTCATTTTCGACTTACCCTCAGTCAGTTCAGAATTGCAGCGAGGATTACTGTTTGGAATCAAGCCCTTTCAAGCTGAAAACCTTTCTCCCGGAATAATCTTAGGCAGGCATCTGCCGCATTTGCGTCATAAAACGTCCCTTTATTGTTCTCAATCTCTTCAAGTGCCGCATTTAATCCTAATGCGGGACGATAGGGCCGGTGGGAGGCCATGGATTCCACGACATCGGAGATAGCCATGATGCGGGCCTCCATGAGAATGTCATCCCCTTTTAGATTTCTTGGATATCCCGATCCATCCATGCGTTCATGGTGCTGGTAGACTATCTCTGCCAGGGGCCAGGGAGATTCTACATCCTTCAGCATCTCGTATCCTGTTTGGGCATGTTCTTTAATTAGGGAAAACTCAATGTTTGTCAGCTTAGTGGGTTTGGACAATATCTCCGCGGGGATGGATAATTTTCCGATGTCATGGATGGAACCTGCCATCCGGATTCCATCGATTTTCTCCTGAGGCAATCCCATCTCCGTGCCGATGGCACGGGCAAGGTCCGCAGACCGGATCTGGTGACCGGCCGTATAGGGATCTCTGGTCTCCACGGCCGACACCATGACCTGAATGGTTGTCCCGATGGCTTTATGCAGGCGCTCCAGGGCCCCACGCAGCGACTTCTCTGCAACGTCTCTTTGGATAACCAGAGCAACGGTGCTACTGAGTCCATCCAGCATTGCATCTTCTGAGGATAGTATCGGGTGTTTTGCGAAGAGGGCCAGAACCCCCATTGTCTTTCCACCGGGAACGCGTAGCTGGTATCCTACGAACGACACGAGTCCGAGTTCGCGTGCCCATTCGCGGTTGTGAACCCGAGGATCATTCTGTACGTCGTTTGTGAGGAAACTGTGATCATCCTCTGACGCGATGTGTCCGATCTTGTAGCAACCGAAAGGAACGCGGCGGTGAATCTTGCCGTCTGTATGTATGTAGCGGCCAGAACTCGCCAACAAATGCAGACACCGGTCTCGGAAACGGCAGATATGCGGTCCTTCATTCACTTCGGCATGGACGCAGCCCTGCTCGCAAAGATCACCGGGCTGAATCAGCCAGATTCTACAAAAATCAGTATCGAAGAGACTGACAACGCTGTCAGTTATAACTCTGAGTTTTTCTTCAAGCGTAGCCGGTGCAAGAAGCGACTGTTGGAGTAGGTTGACACCCTGCTGCAACACCAGCATTTTTTCGCGTCCCTCCTCCGCCTGCTTTTTTTCGTTAATGTCACGGAAGATGCCAATAAGATAAGGCATTCCCCCGATGGTAATGTTGGCAGCGCCTATATCGGCATAGAAGATTGACCCGTCTTTTCTCAATGACGGCAAGCTTTCGGCAAGAACTTTCTCCCCTTTTATCATTTTTCCAAATTCATCTTGAACACGGGAGATATCCTCCTTTGGGTGGATATCATAGATGGTAAGACTTTCGATCTCTGCTTTTGTATACCCCAGCATGGAACATATCGCAGTGTTACCCTGAAGAAATTTTTTGGTTATAGGATCAGCAATCAGAATCCCGTCACTGGCTCTATCAAAAATTGTCTTGAATTTTTCCTCACTCTTCAGAAGCGCATCCTCCGTCCGCTCACGCAGCAGTCGTTTGACCATCAGCACTCCCAGCAAGGCGGCTCCCAGTGGATAGATCACCAGGACCGGTAATGCGATATTTGAAAGTACCCGCAGGGCTGTCGCCCAGGGCAGCGAGAACATCAGGCCCAGCATGGTCAAATGAATCACCATGCCGAAAAGGTAGAGCTCTTGCCAGGAAATTTCGGCCAGGGGACGGCGGCGAAAGTGACGCCAGGCGATCCCGGTCGCCCCTGAAGCGAGGATCACAGCGATACCGGTCCAGGCTCCTGTTCCTCCCTGATAGAAACGAAACGCTGCGGTCATTGCCATCGCTATTGTGGTGGGGAAAAAACCGAAAAAGAGTCCGGATATGCCAAGCAATATCGAACGTGTATCAAATACGATGCCCGGCCCGAATGCCCAAGGCGTCAGCATGACGGTGATGCCGATGGCGCCGAGAGCGAGACCGACAAGCGCTTTCCAGAACGAAGATTGCCCTACACGCCACTGGCTCGCGGCCACGTCAAAGAGGAAAGCCACTGCCAGCAAGAAAGTGGCATTCTGAACCAAGCCGAGAAAGGATGCATTCATACTGTATCTACTTGCTCCCGTCTTATTACGCGTCGGTGTAACGGCTCACGAATAGCGGGTTCTACCAACATACCCCCCCAAGGCTAAAGAGGGTATTACTCAAACCGGCATCCCTTTTCCCTTTTTTGATTTTGAGTCGAGTAGACCGGTTTCTCCCGGGATCTCACTAAAACACAAAACCCCGCACTCTTCTCAGTAACGGGGTCTCGGCAATCAGTCCATGGCACCCTCCGCGGGGTTATGGCTATAAATCACTCAATAGATTAACTCATGAATCAACCAATACTCCAAAATATTTCAGATTTCAAGGTAATTTTGATGTTTACTGAGAAATAAGACGGACTGGAAGATCATCATTCCCATCTGTAATCAATGGGCCTGATAGTGATAAAATGCGAATAATAATAGGCTACAAACAATAATGGCTTCATCAAATATACTTGTAAACAGGAATAATAAAAAATGCCGAATACACTCTATAAAACAAGCATATACGGCTTTCTCCGGCGAGAGCTTATTTACTGCTCCAGTGATTGGCCGAAAGCCGCTATCCATGATATGATTAAAAATGACCCTGACTGGAAAGAAATGAAATAGATAATGCTAAGAAACACGTTTTGTCATATCCAGAGAATAGGAACCATTACCGAAGAGAAACTATGGGACGCCGTTATACATGATTAGGACTAATTCCATTTAGAGATGACCAGTTTACCTGATGAAAGACCATTAATAATCCGGAGGAATTTGTATGAAGACAACAGAAACCCTTTCTATATCAACGGTCAGGCGTACCCAATTTGTTTCCATCACATCTAAAATTACCGAAGTCATTGCAAGTAAAGGATTTCAGGATGGTGTCTTAACAATATTTGTGCCGCATACCACCGCAGGAGTGACAATCAATGAGAACGCCGATCCTGATGTAGCAAGGGATATGGAATTGTTCAGTGACCAACTGGTCCCTCAGAGCAATCGATTCCGACACAGCGAAGGAAACTCTGACGCACACATCAAGTCCAGTTTGTATGGGTCTTCTGTACAGGTAATCATCCGTAATGGTAAAATGTGGTTGGGAACCTGGCAGGAAATATATTTCTGTGAATTTGATGGACCGCGTCAGCGGGAAATATATTTGGCCTTTACATCTTGATTTGACTCAGATCAGTTATATCAGAGACAGACCGGTTCAGACCTTCCCTATAGTGAGTCAGTAGGAAATCTTTTCAAACGAATATATTGGGAGGGTAAATGACTGTTCCTTTGCCAGTCATCTGATACTCGAGTTCGGCATGGTCTGCAAATGCTGATCTCCCTTGGGAATTGGCGAGAAATCCGTGCGAGTGGCACCAATCAGTAAATGTTTCCGGATCGATGTCTGCGCGAATAGCGATATTGCCAGTACCCTCAATCTCTTCGCATTGCCTTTGGACAAGAGCTTTCCAGTCTTCAAAAGTATCGGGCATATTTTTAGCGTCGGTAAATATCGCAAGCGCTTTGCGGTAAGTTAACTCGTCATTAAACCAAGCAACTCCTATGACCTTGCTCATTCTGACACTCCTTTCGTTTATTGGGGAACAGTGACCGTGACATTGGCGCAAAACAATAACCTAATGATAACCGCAGCTATTATACCTACCGGATTCAATATATCTCATTCCGCGATCAGCTAATTCATTAATCTCCTCTTGGGAGCACCCTACATATTGGCAAATATGACCCATCGCAGGTAACCATCTATTCGTCAAATAGTAACCAATGCTCTCCGGAAAAACCTCTCGTTTTATTTTATCAGTACTGAATGGTGGTAAGAAGCAATGAACCATATTTTGCAATCCGAGATATTCTTTGGAAAGGAAAAAGAACCAGAATGGAAATTCCTCGTCCAGGAGATTGACATATTCCCTAACAGGTTTACTTTTGTAAAGTTCAGAGATATTTTCATTATATCCTTGAAATATTATCTTAACATTTTCCTTATATACCCTTGATATTTCTGGTGATACCATGAGACTTCTCAGGACATCCAGTGCGGGTTGGATGTTTCTCTCCAGAACCTCTTTCTTGGATACGACGATGACTAATGGGTTGACAGAATCACTTACTTCTCTGGAAATATCTGACATTTGTTTTTCTCCTCACTTCATGACCGCCACTGCTGTGCTCCATTTCTCAGGAACGGGCAACGGTAAGATAATGATCGAGGGACCTGGTGTCAATAAAGACACAGCGGCTCAAATTTTACATGACTCCATGGTTAACGCAGGAAAGATGTATTTGAAAGACTTACCGGTATTGGTTGACGTGTCAGTAGTAGCGGAGACCTTCTCAACGGTTAGTCGGTGGGAGATCTTCGGGGGTGTACGATAATATTTAAGTCCAGACCCCAGTATTTTATTTAGCCACGGGATCCTATAAGGGGAAGGGAGAGGTGGTAAAACTCATTTTATGATGATAGAACCCGCCAGAGAAAGGAGATAACAATGCTAAAGAACACATTTTGTCACCTCCCCAAAATCGGGCCAGTTACGGAATCCAAACTATGGAACGCCGGTATTCATGACTGGGACCAATTCCTTCAATCACCCAATATACCCTTGTCCAAATCCAGGATAGCGTCCATTTACCACGAGCTCGAAGAATCATCACAACAACTGGTCGCAGGCAATCCCCATTACTTTGTCCAGCACCTTCCAGTCAATCAATACTGGCGATTATTCCCCCACTTCCGGGATACCATCGCCTATCTTGATATCGAGACCACTGGGTTGGAAAACTGGTGTAATGAGATAACCACCGTCGCTTTATATGACGGTCATACGGTCCATATCTATGTCAACGGTCAGAACCTCGATGATTTTGTTGACGATATTCAGCAATATAAAATCATTGTTTCCTACAACGGACGGTGTTTTGACGTCCCCTTCATCGAACAATTTTTCCGGATCAAGCTTGATCAAGTCCATATTGACCTCAGATTTATTCTAAAAAGTCTCGGATTTTCGGGTGGTTTGAAAGGATGCGAAAGACAACTAGGGATTGATCGCGGTGAACTTAGAGATATTGACGGTTATTACGCCGTGATTCTCTGGCAAGAATACAAGAGGACCGGGAACAAGAAATCCTTGGAGATGCTTATTGAATATAACAGCTTGGATGCGCGGAATTTGGAAACCTTGATGGAGATGGCGTATCAGAGGAAGCTGAAGGAACTGAGGTTTGGGTAGGGATTTAGCAATCTTTCAGGTTTCCTTCATTCCTGTCAGGATCCTTAAGGGGTAAATCTTGATAGATGGACATGATTACCTCTTTAAAAGCTTCAGGTGCCATAACTACACCCCAACCCTTTTGGGCTTGATAGATCCCATCGTATGCTGAATCGTGATAGCTCCTTATTAGATGGGGAATATCTCGCTCGATAAGAATGGAATCGAGAAATTCAGCTTCAATTTCATTATCCAAAATCAAAATCTTATTAAACTGCTCCATCAATAGCCTCCCTTAGATTACCCTTGCTCTACAGTTTCGGCTAACTCAACCAACGATTTGCATATATCATTATTACAAAATAAATAACATGTTTGATAATCATGGGGTTTAGAAGCGGCAAGATTCAGTGGGTGCAAATAGATCCGGTAGCAGCCGCCAGATCTTGCCGATAGAAGATACGTCAACCTCCGTAATCATGATAGGAAAGACCGCATTGGATTTTTTATTTGCAATGGCGGCAGGATTCTGGTAGGATGCGAGTGGAAGCGGTATTACATATAGCTTCCTGCAACAAAACGCCGCCCTTGAAGAAAATGCTTGCTTCCAACTGGCAATCCTCATTGCTTTTCCACCTCAAAATCAAAGGACTTGTGATTGGAATATACCTGTAGTTTTCTATGTTGGCCCGCAATTAGTATATTTAGGGCGGCTATAATCAAAATATTACAGAACTCTCAAATAAGATGTGGTATACTTTTTAGCGGCAGATGACTGTTATAGCTTCATTACTTGGGTAACTTAAACCAGGGCACTAACGATATTGAGGATACTATGACCCATCACCTGGTGCAATCAGGTTACACAGCTCTTATAGACAGAATAAATCTATTTCCCCAGGGGGCACCCCCATCAGGCACCCTTTATAAAATCCTTAAGATCCTTTTCAGTGAGAAAGATGCTGCCCTGGTATCGCTCCTTCCTATAAAACCATTCTCGGTAGAGAAGGCTGCCCGTCTTTGGAAGACCAACACATCAGAAGCTCAGAATATTTTAGATAATCTGGCAGACCGGGCCATTCTTCTTGACATGGAGGAAGATGGAAAGCAAACCTATGTTCTTCCACCACCCATGGCCGGTTTTTTTGAGTTTTCTCTCATGCGGCTCCGAGGAGATATTGACCAGAAAACATTAAGCGAACTTTTCTATCAGTATCTCAATGTGGAAGATGATTTTATAAGATCCCTCTTCACGGACGGAGAAACACATTTAGGCCGTATATTTATTCAAGAAAAAGCCCTCTCCGCTGAAACAAGCCTATACGTTCTGGACTATGAAAGAGCCACAGAGGTCATTAAAACGGCTTCATGCAGGGGGATAAGTATTTGCTATTGCCGTCACAAAATGCAGCATCTCGATAGGGATTGTAATGCACCGAAGGAGATATGCATGACCTTTAACTTGTCTGCGCAGTCTTTGATCAAACATGGTCATGCTCGTCTTGTTAGCGTGGAGGAGTGTCTGGATTTGCTCGATATTGCTTATGAAAATAAGCTGGTTCAATTTGGTTCAAATGTACGTGAAAAGGTCAATTTTATCTGCAATTGTTGTGGTTGCTGCTGTGAGGCTCTAATCGCAGCAAGACGTTTTGGTCTTCTTCACCCTGTTCATACAACTAATTTTCTGCCCGAGGTTCAAGTGAGCGATTGCGTGGGTTGTGGTAAGTGTGTCAACATTTGCCCTGTGGAAGCCATGGGCATAGTATCAGCCAATGATCCCCGAATGCCTGAAAAGAAAAAGGCCCTATTGAATGAAGAAACATGCCTTGGCTGTGGTTTATGTAAACAGGCCTGCCAGGGCAATCACATTTCAATGAAATCACGTTTCCAGCGGGTCATAACACCGCTGAATTCGGTTCACCTGGCTGTTGTAATGGCCATTGACAAAGGAAAGCTACAGAACCTTATTTTCGATAATCAGGCCCTTTTCAGTCACCGAGCCATGGCGGCAATTCTCGGTGTTATTCTTAAACTACCCCCCATTAAACAAGCGATGGCAAGCCGCCAAATGAAATCGAGATACCTTGAAACTCTGATCAGGAGGACTGATACAATGAAGAAATAGATCAGATAAGTGATCATTTACTTTTTCCTGAAATGTAGTATCTGGTAATTTTAACAGGCAATCAAGGGCACGGATATGGAGAACTCAGAATTAGCGCATCTTAAGAAATATTTATTGACGCTTGTCCTAATCTGGACTTTAGGCATCATTGCATCTCTGGGATTGAACATATACCAGCTGAGACAGTCCATCCTGAGGGTTGCCCGAACAAGTGCCGAGATCTTCCATGAAAAAGATATCATCTATCGAAGATGGGTTTCAAAACAGGGGGGAGTGTATGTGCCCGTTTCAGAGATGACCCCTGCCAATCCTGACCTCAAGGTCCCAAACCGCGACATCACGACTTACGATGGTCTGTCGCTAACGCTGGTAAATCCTGCCTACATGAGCCGCCAAGTCAATGAACTGGCCATGGAGATGAATGACCTTCAGGGGCACATCACCAGCCTCAATCCAATCCGGCCCGAAAATCGTCCGGATCCTTGGGAGACTGAGGCTCTGAAAACATTTGAGCAAGGAACAAAAGAGACCGGTTCCATCGAAAAGATATCGGGAAAAGAATATTTTCGTTTCATGCGCCCTTTTATTACGGAAAAGGCCTGCCTGAAATGCCATGCCGCCCAAGGATATAAAGAAGGGGATATCCGGGCAGGGATCAGCATATCAATCCCCATGAAACCCTTGAGGGCTATTGAGCGGTCCCGTATGGCCGAATTAACGCTCGCCCACGGTTTTCTATGGATGATCGGCCTGGTCGGAATCGGTGCCGGCGCACGACGTTTGCAGAGGCAGACGCTTATGCGTGAAAAACTTGAGGAAGAACTCCGCAGCCTTTCGATAACCGATCCGCTCACCGGCCTGAACAACAGAAGGGGCTTTTTATCTCTTGCGGAACAGCAGCTAAAATTATCGAACAGGAATATGCGAGGAGTGCAGCTTTATTTTGCTGACCTGGACGGGTTGAAATGGATCAACGACACGCTGGGTCATGAGGAAGGAGATAAAGCGCTCATTGAAGCGGCAATCGTGTTCAAAGAGACCTTCAGAACCTCTGACATTGTTGCCCGTCTGGGAGGGGATGAATATGCCGCCCTTGCCGTTGATATACCCGATGCAAATTCCGAGATATTTACTGCCCGGTTGCAGTCTCTGATTGAAATACGAAACAATCAGGGAAACCGGAAATACAGACTTTCAATCAGTGTCGGCTGCTCTTACTATGATCCTGAGAATCCCTGTTCCATTGACGAACTCATGGCCTCTGCGGATAAATTGATGTATGAGCAGAAGCAAAACAAGAAGGGCCTTCTGATGCAAGGGGCCTCCCTTTCAAGCAGTATTCAATGATTTATAAGATTTTCATTATCACGGACTTGGTGTTGGTTTCTGTTTTCTATGTGGGTGGGTATTGGGTGGGTTTTGCCTGCCAATTTATGGGTGAATAGCTGACATTGTTACCTCAAATATCCCCTCCCAGCAAAAAGCAAATGAGGCCGCGTGTAAAGAAAAAGGGATTAGGCAATTTTACCTAACCCCTTGTATTGATTGGAGCGGGCGACCGGGATCGAACCGGCGACGTCCAGCTTGGGAAGCTGACATTCTACCGCTGAATTACGCCCGCTCAGTTGCATTCATCAAGGTCGGCTTTGCCCTTTACCTGTTATGGCCGTTTTGTCAAGGATTTTTTGGCGCCAGCCGCAGCGTGACGGAACGGGCGTGGGCGTCGAAACCCTCCAGCTCGGCAAAATACGCCGCCTCGCTGCCGTATTTTAATAGCGCAGCGGAGGAAAAGTTCAAAATACTCGTTCGTTTGACAAAGTCATAAACTCCCAGGGGTGAAGAAAACCTGGCCGTGCCGCCCGTGGGCAGGATGTGGTTGGGACCGGCGATATAATCCCCGAGCGCCTCGGGCGTGGTTCCGCCCAGAAACGCCGCGCCGGCATTTGTTATTTTTTTTAAGGCGGCGGCGGGATCAGCCACCATGAGTTCCAGATGTTCCGGAGCGAACCTGTCGGCAATTACGAAGGCCTCTTCCATATCTTTTGTAACGATCAGGATGCCGAAATCCGCCAGTGCCTGGCGGGCGACCTCTCTTCTTGAGAGTTGCGGCAACTGTTCTTCAACTGCTTCCGCCACCTGCTGAGCCAGCATCCGGAGCGGGGTCAGCAGGACGGCGCTGGCCATGACATCATGCTCGGCCTGGGCCAGCAGATCGGCGGCCACGTGGGCAGCCACGGCCGTTTCATCGGCGATCACGAGCACCTCACTGGGACCGGCGATCATATCAATGGCCACTTGGCCGAAGACCATCTTCTTGGCGGCGGCCACATAGGCATTGCCAGGCCCCACAATCTTGTCAACGGCAGGGACGGATGCCGTTCCGTAGGCCAGGGCGGCTACGGCCTGCGCGCAGCCTATTTTAAAGATGCGGTTCACGCCGCTCAGCTTTGCCGCCGCGACAATCAGCGGATGCAGCTCCGTGCTTTTTGAGGGCGTCACTAGGATAATCTCGGCGACCCCGGCAATCCGGGCTGGAATGGCCGCCATCAGCACCGTGGAGGGATAAACGGCGCGCCCTCCGGGGGCATAAATACCGACCCTTTCCAAAGGCAGGACACGCTGCCCCAGTTCGATGCCTGCTTCCTCGGCGGCCAACCAGGAAGGGACTGCCTGTTGCCGGTGAAAGCGCTCAATACGTTCGGCCGCCAGTTGCAGGACACGCCAATTCTCCGGGGAAACTTTGCCGAGGGCGGCTTCGATTTCAGCTTCACTGGCCTCGATAGTACAGGAATTCAGTGAGATACCATCGAATTTTTCCGTATAACGAAAAAGGGCCGCGTCGCCATTCTGCACCACATCAGCTATGATCCCTCCCACAATCGCCCAGATTTCCTCATCAAATACCTTGCCGCGCTGCCTGATTCCGAGAAAAGTCTCAGCAAAGGCCGGGTCCTCCGTATGGATAATCTTCATGACGACGCTACCCTCCTGATATCTGCTCCTATGGCGGAGAATTTCTTTTCAATAGTTTCATAGCCGCGATCCAGGTGATAGACTCGCGACAGCTCCGTGGTTCCCTCCGCCGCCAGCCCGGCCAGGATCAAGGATGCCGAGGCCCGCAGATCCGTGGCCATGGTTTTGGCGCCCCGAAGTTTCGCCACGCCGCGCACCAGGGCGTGATTGCCCTGAATGACAATATCGGCGCCCATTCTCAGCAACTCGCTGACGTGCATGAAGCGGTTCTCAAAAATAGTCTCAGTAATCACGCTGAGGCCGGAGCCGATGGCCATCATGGTCATGATCTGCGCCTGGAGATCGGTGGGAAAGCCCGGATAAGGCATGGTTTTGATGTCTATGCTGCGCACCGCATCTCCTCCCACGGCCCGCACATTGTTATCCCGGACGTTAATTTCCATGCCCGCTGCCCGCAACTTCGTGATCAGGGCGTCCAGATAGCGGGGGGCGCATCCTGTCAGCAAAATATCCCCACCCGTAACACCGGCCGCAATCAGAAACGTGCCCGCCTCGATGCGGTCGGGAATGACCTCGGCCTCTACGGCATGCAGCTCGCTGACCCCTTCAATCTTGATCACGTCCGTGCCGGCGCCACTGATTCTCGCCCCCATTTTGACCAGGACGTCGGCCAGATTGACCACTTCCGGCTCTTTGGCGGCGTTGGAAAGCACCGTAACCCCTTCCGCCAGTGTCGCCGCCATCATGATATTCTCCGTTCCCGTAACCGTGGGAATGTCGAAATAAATGTCGGCGCCCCGTAATCTCCGGGCCTTGGCCTCCACATAGCCTTCCTGCAGGCTGACTTTGGCTCCCATTTCCTCCAGGGCGCGCAGATGCAGATTAACGGGACGGGCGCCAATCGCGCAGCCCCCGGGCAAGGAAACACGCGCCTCCCCCATCCGAGCCAACAGCGGTCCCAATACCAGGATAGAGGCCCGCATGGTTCTGACCAGATCGTAAGGGGCTTCGCAATTGCTGATGGCGCCGCCATTAACTCTTAATACCGGACATTCTCCCTCAATTTCCACCCCGAGGTTTTTCAGGAGTTTCCCGATCGTCCTGATATCCACCAGATTCGGTATATTGGAAAAAGTATTCCATCCGTCCGTAAGCAGGGCCGAGGCCAGGATGGGCAAGGCGGCATTCTTGG
The DNA here is from genome assembly GCA_026388415.1 of Deltaproteobacteria bacterium. Lineage (NCBI taxonomy): Bacteria > Pseudomonadati > Myxococcota > Myxococcia > Deltaproteobacteria bacterium. The sequence goes on from JAPLJV010000008.1 coordinate 53,258, forward strand.
CCCCGCTGACCTGAACCTCTCCCCGCAGTCTGTTCCCTCCGTTAATGACTATTTTGTCCACTGGCGCTGCTCCTCTGATGCGCAGCCGCATTCAAACGCTAACTGCGTTGGCTTCGTCGTCGGTTCCTAAACGTACGGTAACGTACGCCGGCGTCACCTCCTCCTTGCCGCCTTGTTATCATTTTAAATGCAACTCCGCATGGAAAATGTTGATCATGTCGCTCTGGCTTTTATAACCCGTTCCAAGCCGCCGTAATCACGACGGGTTCCGATATGCTCAAAATTCCCTGCCTTCTTCAGCAGCCCAGCCACGCTTTCTTGCTGGCCGACCCCCATTTCCAGGAGCAACCAACCCCCTTTTCTCAAGTGCTTCCCGCTCCCGGCAATGATTTCCCGATGACAGGCCGTGCCTCCCTCATCCGCGAGCAGCGCCTGCCGGGGCTCGTATTCCCTGACGCCACGCGGAAGCTGTCCGAATTCCCCGGCCGTAATATACGGAGGATTGGAGACAATCAGATCGAATGTCCCGACAACCGGCCCATACATGTCTCCGCACAAAAATTCGATGCGGTCCGCCACGCCATGGGTGCGGGCGTTACGACGAGCCACCGCCAGGGCTCCGGCCGAGATATCCGTCGCTATCAAGCGGGCCTCGGGCAACTCCGTAGCCAAAGCCACGCTGATCGCGCCGCTTCCCACCCCGATTTCCAGAATACGCAGTCCCGGCGGCGGCATTTTTTTGCCGAACTGCAGGGCTTCTTCCACGAGAATTTCCGTTTCCGGCCTCGGGACGAGGACTTCCCGGTTGACCTCAAAAAGCAGAGACCAGAATTCCTTCGCCCCGATAATATAGGCGACCGGTTCTCCCTGGAGACGTCGAGCCAGCCATTTCCCGAACCCCGCAATTTCCTCTTCCCCCAGGGGTCTTTCGGGGGCTTTATAGAGTTCCAGGCGATCGGTATTTAAATATGAGGCAAGCAGCACTTCGGCATCCAGCCGTGGCGAGGTTGAACCCGATTTTTTCAGATTGGCCGCCGCCTGCCCGAGCATGTCACGAATGTTCATAAACGATTCAGATAGCGGCCTGCTTAAGAGCCTCGGCCTGGAAATGCGTGCCCAGGGCATCAATGACCGACTGGATATCGCCATCAATGAGGTTCGCCAGATCATAGCGTGTCAGGCCGATCCGGTGATCCGTCATCCGGCCCTGGGGGAAGTTATAGGTTCTGATCCGTTCGCTGCGGTCGCCGCTGCCCACCTGATTTTTGCGGGTAGCGGAAATTTCCGCATTCCGTGTCTTGACCATTGCATCCAGGAGCCTGGCCCGCAGCACCTTCATCGCCTTGGCTTTATTTTTCAACTGTGACTTTTCATCCTGACAGGTGACCACGAGACCGGAAGGCAGGTGGGTAATCCGTACGGCCGAATCGGTGGTATTGACGCTTTGACCGCCGTGGCCGCTGGAATGATAGACGTCTATCCGCAGTTCATTGGGATCAATATTGAGCTCCACCTCGTCCACTTCAGGGAGCACCGCCACCGTGACAGCCGAGGTATGTATCCGGCCCTGGGCCTCCGTTACGGGCACTCTCTGCACCCGGTGCACACCGCTCTCGTATTTCAACAGACTGTAGGCGCCTGCACCGGCAACCAGCGCAATAATTTCCTTGAATCCCCCCATCCCGCCCGCCGGAGAGCTGCTGATCACCTCTACCTTCCAGTTTTTCAGCTCCGCATAGCGCGCATACATCCGGAAAAGGTCGCCCACAAAAAGTCCCGCTTCGTCTCCACCGGTGCCGGCCCGGATTTCGAGAAATACGTTCCGGCTGTCATTGGGGTCTTTGGGAAGCAAAAGCAGTTGCAATTTACTTTCCAGCAGGTTGAGGCCTTCTTTCAGTTGGGGTGTCTCTTCCTTGACTAATTGCTTGAGTTCCTCATCGGCGCCGCGCAGGATCTCCTGCCCCTCCTCGATGCGTCCCTTGATATCTTCGTAATTCTTGAATGTTTCCACCAGTAAACGAAGGTCGGCGTGCTCTTTGGCATACCTCTGATAGAGACCCTGCTTGCCAACCACTTCCGAGGAACTGAGCAACCCCTCCAGTTCTTCGTATCTTGTGGCAATATCTTTTAGTTTATCGAACATAATAGCGTCTTGAAACCGGGGGAATGCAGCCCATCAGGTTACCGGAGATTCCCACGGACCACCCGGGGATCTGAGATGGACGTTTCCCCGGCAAAAGGGCAGCGCTGGGGCGGGAGACTGGAATGCTAAACTTTTTTTGCCTGCTTGCTTTTTTCATCCTGGAGGGCATAGCGTTTGTTGAACCGCTCCACCCGGCCGGCCGTATCAATAATTTTTTGCTTGCCCGTCATAAAGGGGTGACACTGGGAGCATATCTCCACTCTGATATCTTTCTTCGTGGACTTGGTGGCAATCACATTGCCGCATACGCAACTGATGGTTGTTTCCGTATATTCCGGATGAATACCCTGCTTCATAGATTATCCTCGCTTCTTCTGACTGATTTGTAAAATATACCGTTCCTGGTTTCACGGGCCTTATAACATCGCCTGAATAAATTCAAGGAAATTATTGTTCTGTTTAGGGATTGTTATTATCAACCCTGGTGCATGGAGGCCAGAAAATCCTGGTTGGTTTCCGTTTTGCGGATCTTGCTGACGATGAACTCCATGGCATCCACAGGATTCATTTCCTGGAGCAGCCGCCGCAGTATCCAGACCCGGTTCAGGTTCTGCTTCGGTATCAGCAACTCTTCCTTCCTGGTTCCGGATCGCACCAGGTCAAAGGCCGGAAACACTCGGCGATCGGCAATCTTGCGATCCAGATGCAATTCCATATTGCCCGTGCCTTTGAATTCTTCAAAGATGACTTCATCCATCCGGCTGCCCGTATCAATCAGAGCTGTGGAGATGATGGTCAGACTGCCGCCGTTTTCAATGTTGCGGGCGGCGCCGAAAAAACGTTTGGGTTTGTGCAGGGCGTTGGAATCCACCCCCCCGGACAGCACCTTGCCGCTCGGAGGCACCACCGGATTATAGGCCCGGGCCAGCCGGGTGATGCTGTCCAGCAGGATAACCACGTCCCGTTTGTGTTCCACCAGACGTTTCGCCTTTTCGATAACCATTTCAGCAACCTGGACGTGTCGAGTGGCGGGCTCGTCAAAGGTGGAGGAGATGACTTCACCCTGCACGCTGCGCTGCATATCCGTCACTTCTTCCGGCCTCTCGTCAATCAGAAGCACCATCAGGATGACTTCGGGATGATTCTTGGCAATGCTGTGGGCCATATCCTGCAGCAGCACAGTTTTCCCGGCGCGCGGCGGCGAGACGATCAAGCCTCGCTGCCCTTTGCCGATAGGAGTAAACAGATCCATAATCCGCGTCGAAAAGTTTTCCGGATCTGACTCCAGGTCCAATTTCTCCTCCGGATAAAGCGGGGTCAGGTTGTCAAAGAGAATCTTGTCCCTGGCGACGTCGGGTAATTCAAAGTTGACCGTATCTACCTTCAGGAGGGCAAAATATTTTTCTCCCTCTTTCGGCGGCCGCACTTCTCCCGCTATCGTATCCCCTGTTCTCAGGCTGAACCGTCTGATCTGGGAGGGTGAAATGTAAATATCATCGGGACTGGGCAGGTAATTATAATCCACGGCCCGGAGAAAACCGAAGCCGTCGGGCAGGATCTCCAGCACCCCGGCCCCGGAGATGACGCCGTTTTTCTCGGCCTGGGCCTGCAGGATGGAAAAAATCAGGTCCTGCCTTCTCATACCGCTGGCGCCCGCCACATCCAGATCTTTTGCCTGTTTCGTCAATTCGCTGATCGGTAGTCTTTTAATGTCGTCAATATTCATAATAGTTCCTTGTAAAATTAGGATTAGGCGGGCGCTGCATAACCAGAGCACCGCCCAAGTGATTTGATTGTTTCATCTAAATTGTGTTTCCATTGAAAAAGCTGAGTAGATTATATTATGCAATAAACTAAATTAGTTTAAGAAGAACCTGGATTAAGATTTTGGGTCGTTACTTGAACTCTTGAAACACCTCAAAAGGAAGGATTCTGCATGCTCCTATCTTCGTTGGCTACCCTCTATATGAAACAGAATTACCTGTCAAGCATTTTTTTGGCGTATGAACAGCGATGTTATGGCATCGAAAAGCAGGGGCTGGCGATACGATTGTGAAAGCGGAGCCGCCGGGCATTTCCGGGTGGCCGGTTTTAGGCGTCTATCGGGAAAAGAAGTTTTACTGTCGTCCCAGCGCCGGGTTGGCTTTCCACCTCCATCCAGCCCCGGTGCGCCTTGAGCAGATGCTTGACTATAGAGAGGCCAAGACCGGTGCCGCCGAGTTCCCGGGAGCGCATTTTGTCCACCCGGTAAAACCTCTCCCCCAGGCGGGCAAGCTCATGCCTGGGTATACCGATCCCCGAATCAGCAATGGTGATGGTCAAGTAGGGGTGGGTTTCCGAGATAGCCACGGCAATGCTTCCCGACGGGGTGAATTTTACCGCATTATCCAGAACATTCAACAGTATCTGCAGCAGACTGTCGGCATCGGCCAGGATCGGAGGCAGGTCATCAGGCCAGTCCTGGCGGATAGCAAGGCCCTTGGCCTTGGCCTGACCCTCAATAACGGCGATGGCCTGCAAAACCGCATCGCGCACATCTACCTTCTCCAGACGCAATCCCGCTTCGCCGAGCTCCAGGCGTGACAGGGTCAGCAGATCTTCAACCAAACGGTTTAACCGCAGGGCATTGGCGGAGATTATCGAAAGAAATCTGGCGGCCTGCGTTTTATCCTCCATCGCCCCTTCCTGCAGCGTCTGGACGAAGCCGAGGATGGCCGTCAGGGGGGTCTTGATTTCATGTGTCACATTGGCTACAAAATCTGCCCTGACCCGTTCCAGCTTCCGCAGTTGGGTGACGTCGTGAAAAGCCATGATTGTTTTAGATTCTTCTTCCGGCAAACCCTTGATCGGCACAATGTTAACATTCAGCAGGAGCGGGTTGTCGTCGCCGAGAGAAATCTCCTGAGAGACAGGCTTGTCCTCGGTACGGCAGGCGTCAAGGGCGTTCTGCAGCTCCACATTGCGGAAGGCTTCCATTAAGGTTTTACCCGTTATCTCCGCGTATTTGTTGCCCAGAATGTCGCCGCCGCCTCTATTCACCATTTCAATGCGGTTTTCGCGATTCAGGATGACCATCCCCTCCGTCATGCTCGCAAAGACGGCGGCCAGTTTTTCCCTCTCTTCCCGGGCAATACGAATATTTTCTGTGTAGGTTTCTACGAGCAGGTTGATGTTATCGGCCAGTTGTTGGATTTCATCATGCGAGGAAATCAATAGGCTTCCGGGCGTCTCCTGCCCCCTCACCCTTTCCGTGTAGTCCTTGATTCTCAGGAGGGGGGAGATAAGCCGCGGAATAAAAAACAAAGCTAAAAGCAGAAAGGATGCCAAGATAATCACGGCCGCCCGGAAAACAATCTGGTAGAAATGGCTGATGGCGGTTTCAACTTCCCGCAGGGGCTTGGCCAGGCGTATATAACCCGTAATTTTCTCCCCGACACGCACCGGGAAGGCAACATACATCATATCAATGCGCAGGGTCTGGCTGTACCTGATGGCGCTGCCCTGCCCCTTGACCCGCGCTTCCTGAATTTCCGGACGGTCGAGATGGCTGTCAAAATTACTGGCCTCCCGGTCCGAGTCGGCCCGCACCTGGCCGTCTGCATTGACAACGGTGAGGCGCGACTGCCAGACTTCGGACAACTGTTGGATATTGTGGATAAGCTGCTCCCCCGGCATGAGCAGCATAACCCGTCCCTGGCTCAGCAACTCCTGCCTGATCTGGGCGGCGATGTCGCGCCGGGTCTGAGTGGCCACAAATAAGCTATCCAGGGAGATGACCACAAAGATGGTAAGCGCGTAAACGGTGAAAATTTTTCTAAACAGTCGGCTTTTCATCAGCTTGATTCCGCTCCGCCTTCCACCGGTTCTTCATGCCGGACGCTTTTGCCCGTTACCATATATACCACCATATCCGCAATGCCCTTGGCATGATCAGAAATCCGTTCCAGACTTTTGGAGATTTGCATAATAATAATAGCACGATGGATGGTGTGCCCGTCTTCTATCATGAAGGTCAGGAGCTCCCGGAATATCTGTTCGGTCAGATTATCTACCCGCTCGTCGTCACTTCTGACCTTGTTGGCCAGGGTAACATCTTCGTTGACTAAGGCGTCAATACTCTCTTTGATCATGCCCCGCGTGATCTCCGCCATGCGGGGCAGATCTATGTAAGGTTTCAACTGCGGCTCGGCATTCAAAATGATCACTTTTTTGGCAATATTTACCGCCATGTCGCCGATCCTCTCCAGGTGGCCGTTGATCTTGATGGCCGTGGTAATAAACCGCAAGTCCCGTGCGGCGGGTTGTCTCAAAGCCAGCAGGCGGATACACTTATCCTCGATATCCATATCGAGACGATCTATCTGATCGTCTTCGGCCACCACCTTGCGGGCAAGGGCCGAGTCCCGCTGCAGGAGGGAATTGACGCTTTTTTCAATGGCCTTTTCCGCGAGAGCCCCCATATAGATCAAGCTGGTTCTCACCTCCTGGAGCTCGCTCTCGTACTGGACACTGGTATGCCGTTTTTCTATTTCCATATCTTCCTTTTCCCCCGTTTGGGACAGATTGTAGGGGCGGGTTTGAAACCAGCCCCTACGGAGTCTCCTCAATTCAACCAAACCGGCCCGTGATGTATTCTTCCGTCTGCTTCACATCGGGGGCCGTGAAAAGTTTTTCCGTTGAACTGTATTCTATCAGTTTTCCGATATAAAAGAATCCCGTTTTATCGGAAATACGCGCCGCCTGCTGCATGTTATGGGTGACGATGATGATCGTATATTTTTCCTTTAATTCTTCAATCAACTCTTCAATCCTGGCCGTCGCGATGGGATCGAGGGCCGAGGTGGGCTCATCCATCAGGAGCACATCGGGCTTCATGGCGATGGCCCGGGCAATGCAAAGACGTTGCTGCTGCCCGCCCGACAGGGTCATGGCCGGTTTATGGAGGATATCCTTTACCTCATCCCAGAGAACCGCCTGCCGCAGGCTCTGTTCAACCAAGGCATCGAGACCATTACTGTCGCTCAGCCCTGTGAGCCGGGGCCCAAAGGTAATGTTGTTATAGATCGTCTTGGGAAAGGGGTTGGGTTTCTGAAATACCATGCCGATCCGTTGGCGGATTTCGACGGGATCAACCTCGGGGGCGTAGATATTTTGACCTTCGAAGATGATCTCGCCTTCCACGCGGGTGCCGTCAATCAAATCGTTCATGCGATTGAAGAGACGCAGCAGGGTGGATTTGCCGCAGCCAGATGGCCCGATGAGCGCGGTAACGCGGTTCTTCTCAAAATCCATCGTGATGTCCGTCAGGGCCTGAAAGCTGCCATAGAAAAAATTCAGATTGCGAACTTCAATTATTTTGTTGTCTTTCGTAGTTACCAACGTTTCTTTCTCCTTATGGTGCTCCTGATGACAATGGCGATCAGATCAACGCCGAGGACAAGGGCAATGAGCACGAGGACGGTCCCGAACTGAATAGGCATGGTCTCCTCGATATTGGTGCCCGCCGTCGCCAAAACATAGATATGGTAGGGTAGCGCCATGACTTCGTCAAATATCGAGTGGGGCAGTTTGGTGGTAAAGAATGCCGCCGCCGTAAACATGATGGGGGCCGTTTCCCCCGCTGCTCTGCCAATCCCGAGGATCGAGCCCGTTAGAATGCCCGGCAGGGCAGAGGGTAAAACAATCTTGTAGATAGTCTTCCATTTGGAGACACCGAGGGCCAGGGAGGCCTCCCGGAAGGTTTGCGGCACCGCTTTCAAGGCCTCTTCGGAGGCGCCGATAATCGTCGGTAAAATCAAAAAACCCAGGGTCAGAGATCCCGCGAGGATGGAAGAACCGAATTTCAGGAAAACGACGAAGAAACCCAAACCGAAGAGACCGAAGACGACCGAGGGAACCCCGGCGAGGCAATTAATGCCAATTCTGATGCTTCTTACCAATTTACCCTGGCGGGCGTATTCGGAAAGATAGGTGGCCGAAGCGACGCCCAGCGGCAAACCGACCGCTACTGCGCCAATAACGAGATACAGGGTGCCGATAATGGCGGGCATAATGCCCCCCTTGGTCATGGCATCCGTCGGCGGTTTGGTAATGAAGTCCCAACTGATTACGGAGATGCCCTTCAGGAAGATATCCAGCAGGATGCCTCCCAGCGCACATACTATGACCAAGGCGGTGAGACGCAGGACGACAAAAAACATCTTCTGTTTAAGATATCGCCACTTAAGTGATGATCTGCCCAGAGTAGCTGTTTGATCCGCCATCATAAGGTTCCCGATCCTACTTCCTTGTACTTGTTAGATATATAATCGGAAATGAGGCTGAAGAGAAACGTCAGGAGAAAAAGCACGATGCCCGTGGCAAACAGGGCGTGGTAGTGGTCGCCGCCAAAGGGCGCTTCGCCCATTTCAGCGGCAATGCTCGCCGGGAGAGGCCGTACGGAATCAAAAATGTTGCGCGGCAGCGCCGCTGAGCCGCCGGCAACCATGAGCACCACCATTGTTTCCCCCATTACCCGCGCCATGCCGAGAATGACGGCCGTAGAAATACCAGATAAGGCAGCCGGCATAGTTACCTGGGTAATGGTTTCGAGCCTTGTTGCACCGAGCGCGTAGGAAGCCTCTTTATACTCGCGCGGCACGGAATACAGGGCATCTTCAGAGATGCTGGCGATGGTGGGAATGGCCATCAAAGCCAGGAGCAGGGAAGCATTGACGATGTTCAATCCCGTCGGCAGGTCGAAGGTATCCTGAATCCAGGGTGCGACAATGACCATGCCGAAAAAACCGAGCACGACGGAAGGCAGACCGGCCAGAAGTTCAATGAGGGATTTGAAGACCTCTTTCAGGGCCGGGTGAGCAACCTCGGCAATGTAAACGGCGGCAAGCACCCCCAAGGGTACGGCAATTATCGTTGCCACACAAGTTACCAAGAATGAACCGACGATCAGCGGGAAGATGCCGAAAGAGGGCGGGTTGTAGGTGGGATACCATTCCATGCCGAAGAGAAAGCCGGCCACCGATACCTTTTTAAAGATCGGCAAGCCTTCCTGAAACAGGGAAAAAACAATCAGCCCCAGGATGACAATGGAAGTCAGGGAAAAGGCGAAAAATATTTTCCGGATGATATTTTCTTTTTGCGACCGTTTCATAATTTATCTGTCCCCCTCCCCTTTTCCCCTGTGCCAATTCAATCGCACCCATTTATGTAGGGGCGGGTTTAAAACCCGCCCTTACTTGCTCTTTTTCCCTTTTGTCGGACTCGCGAGGGGCACAAAACCAGTTTTTGACACCAATTTCTGTCCTTCGGCGCTCTTCACGAAAGCGATGAATTTGGCTGCCTCTCCCTTCGGCTCTCCATTTGTGTACATGTAGAGTTCCCGGGAAAGCGGATACTTCCGGGAAAGAGCTGTTTCCTGGGTAGCCGGGATACCATTGACCGTTAAAGCCGTTACGCCTTTTTTCATATAACCGATGCCAATGTAAGCGATCGCATTTTTATTCTTCGATACGGCCGTGTAAAGGGCGCCACTCGAAGCCAGCATCTGCGCCCGCGGCGTCACTTTGGCCTTTTTCATCACGAACTCCGCCCAGGACTCAAAGGTGCCTGACGATGAATCCCTGGAGATGACAACGATGGGAAGATCATCGCCGCCCACTTCCTTCCAGTTCGTGATATTGCCCTGATAGATCTGGCTTAACTGGTCTATGGTCAGGTCTTTTACCTTATTCTTCGGATTGACTACGGGCGTGAGGGCATCGTGGGCGACCACGGTGGCTACGGGGTTCACGCCTTTCGTTTTCGCCAGTTCAATCTCTTCCTTTTTGATTTCCCGGGAAGAATTGGCAATATCCGTCGAACTATCAATCAGGGCCTTGATTCCGTCTCCCGATCCACCACCCGATAATGACAGTTGGACGCCCGGATGAAGCTTCATGTAGGCGTCTACTGCGGCCTGGGCGATAGGCAGAACGGTTGTGGAACCCTTAATAACAACTCCGTCCGCCGGAAAGGCGGGTTTGGCCGCCATGATAACCAGCAGGGCCGCGACCAATAACAAACTTTTAAACGCTTTAAACATGATACATTTCCTCCTATTGTTGGTTAATTTGTAAAGCGGAGGAAGGATAACAGGTAATTGTTACAATTTGATGACAGGATTGTGAAAGATCAATGAAGATTGCATGCGGTCGGCGACACCAGTTCAGCCCCGTAAACGGGGTAAGTAAGTTTACGAAATTATTTATTACCGGAAAAACGCAAGAAATAATTTCTAACTTACTAAACGGCCTTGAACTCGGCAAACTTGTAGCCGATGCCGCGCACGGTTAAAATGTAGCGGGGATCATCCTTGTCTTTTTCGATCGCCGCCCGGAGACGGCTGATGTGCACGTCCACGGTTCGGGGCTCGACGAAACTTTCATTGCCCCAGATGTTATCCAGCAACCGGTCGCGTGAATAGACCCGACCGGGGTGCGTAACAAGAAACCGCACTAACTTAAGCTCAGTCGGACCAAGAGCAATTTTTTCTCCTTCTACCATAACTTCATAGGTGCGAAAGTCTACTTCCAACCCCGGCACGGAAATCTTCTCGGTATCTTCCTGCTCCGTACGATTTTCCCAACGTCGCAGCACGGCCCTCACTCGGGCAACTAATTCCCGGACATTGAAAGGTTTGGTAAGATAGTCGTCAGCGCCGATTTCCAGTCCCATGATTTTGTCAACGCTGTCCGACTTGGCCGTCAGCATAATAATCGGCAGACCTTCCGTCTCAGTCTTCTTGCGGATAAGCCGACATACCTCAAAACCGCTGATTCCGGGCAGCATCAAATCCAGAATGACGAGATCAGGCTTATTTTCCCTGATGAGCTGCAACGCCTGACGCCCGTCGTACGCCCTGGCAACTTGATAACCTTCGCGGTTCAGGTTATAAGCCACCAACTCTACAATGTCTTTTTCGTCATCAACGACAAGGATCATCTTATTCATGTTTTCTCCTTGAATCGGTAGGGCAAATGTAAAAGAGACGTTCCCGGAAATCAATCGAATTATCGCAAATTAACCAAATTTTAGCAAAATCTTCACGAATTTGTAACATTGATCCTGTATGTTGTCTTAAAAATGAGAATGGGGAACTAACCTATGACAAACAGCAAGAAAATCAAGGTACTCTTTGTGTGCATACATAACAGTGCCCGTAGTCAAATGGCGGAAGCCCTTCTGAATCACTTGGCCGGAGACTTCTTTGAGGCCCAAAGTGCCGGTTTGGAGCCCGGAGTGCTGAACCCGCTGGCGGTGGCAGCTATGAACGAGATAGGCATTGATATCTCCACCAAACGGACGAAAGAGGTGCTTGATTTCTATAAGTCCGGGGCTATCTTCCACTACGTCATCACGGTTTGCGATGCGGCTAATGCCGAGCGCTGTCCAATTTTCCCCGGCGTCACGAAACGACTTCACTGGAGTTTTTCTGATCCGGCAGCGTTGCCGGGCAATTGGGAGGAAAAGCTTGAGGCGACCCGTAGCATCAGAGATGATATCCGGAAATCCGTATTGACATTTATAAACGAGACAGCGGTCTGAAGTTAAACGCGAAAACGGTCACTACACTGACGTACCTGGAAACCCGTGAAACGGCGGTGGGATACATTCAGCGCGATGATACGCCGACAGCGATGGCTTGGATCCCCGCTAGCCACGACAACTATGGCTTTGATGCCTGTATTTCCAAATTCTCGCCTGATTTTATCGCAATATCTAAAATTATTGGGGATTTATTCCTTCATATATTTGAATATATAAAGGAATACCCTTAGTGTCGAATATGATTGATAAATATTGCCTTCCCCGTCGCTATTCCATTCATATTAACTATTTATGCAAAATATCCAGCGCCTTGCCGGGGTAATTGACAGCAGTGTTTACATGCACTATAATACGGAAAGTAAATAACAAGGGATTGTGGAATTACAATCGTGAAAAGGTGCCATGCCTGTTTTAAGGAGCTGGAAATTAAGATCCCTGTGGGAAGGCAGGAGATTTGTCTCTTTTGTCAATCTGACCTGCATTGTTGCCTCAACTGTACTTTTTATGTGGCGGGTGCTTATAATTCTTGCAGGGAACCACAGGCTGAGAGAGTTATTGAAAAAAGCTGGAGTAATTTTTGCGGCTATTTTGTCTTGCGGGATTCGGCACAAGACAACCAGGAAAAAGAAATCAGAGATACAGCCAAGTCAAAATTGGATGCCTTGTTTAAAGGGGACTGACAAATGCAAAGAGCTATTCAAAAATACGGTATTCTGATTCTTGGCATATTGGTATTATCCGGCTGTGCTGCCTTTTTTAATGGTTATGGAACAAATGTATCTGACCAAATTGCCCAGAATAACTTTGAGGCTTTCCAGATTGATCCGGGCATGAATTATTATGCCAGCGGTCCTAACGACGCCTATCCCATCGTCATCATGGGCCTGAAGAAGCGGTATTTACTGGACAATGATCTTTGGAGACCAATCCCGCCCGATCCCCAGCTCTTCAAGGATCTTGTTAAAAGAATGCAGTTTGAAGCCCAAGCAATTAACCAGGTACAGCGTGGTTTTGTCCTGAAGTCACCTGAAGGCCAAGATGTAGGAGTCTGTTACTGTAGAATCACCGCGTGGGTAAACGTTAAGATGGGCGAAGGTAACAAAGTGATCGTCTATACGCCAGACTCAGAAGAAAATAGCTATACTCCGGCTGATGGGGGAGATAGATGAAATTGTTACAGCATCATAGGACAGTTATAAAACATGAACATGGGAATTGGCGAGTGATTCCTGAAATCCCGCCCATTATAGAATCTGCTCATTAAACCTGAAAACCGCAGTTCCCTGCGTATTTAAATTCATAATTGTAACCACTTTAAAAGCTATACTCGGCATATCAACAGCAATGTTAAGATCACTGTTGATAACTTTGTTGATAGATGTGCTAACCATTCAAAACAGGTCATTTTCTAACGGTTTGAACGATAATGATGCAGCATATGTATATTCAACTATATTAATATGTTATATATTGTTCCGTGTAAATTTAGCCACTTATCATTTCCTTCAACGGGGATATCAACCGATGGAAAAAAGTATGCCAAATTATGTTGACAATATGGCAATTATCTCGTACAGGACAGCGCCATATTTTCCCAGTTGACGATAAGAAAAACCTGAAAACCGCATGAACCTGCGTATTTGATATCCAGGCACAATCAATAATAAGGTTAAGCTTGGGGGAGACGTCATTTATCACCCCAGCTGTTGCGGATTGGCTCCATATTCTTACAGAGAATTCCGCTATCGGCCGGCCGGGTGATTACCGACCCCTCATTCTGGATAATAAAGGGCGGCTCTACCTTTACCGTTACTGGGATTATGTAATATTCAAGTGCTCTCAAAGTAATCAGCCAATATCTTTGCGTGGTCGAACATGAGCGGTTGCGGCAGATTTTCTTTGGTAAAGACGCCGATCTCCTCTGCATCGTCGGCGGCAATGGGCGTGCCAGTGGATCTGGCGATGAAAACGGTCGTGATGGTGTGGTGACGGGGGTCGCGGGTGGGGTCAGAGTAGGTGTGCAACTGCCGGACGAGTTTCACCGAAAGGCCCGTTTCTTCTTTTGCCTCCCGGCGGGCGGCCGCTTCCAGTGCCTCTCCGTAGTCAACGAAGCCGCCCGGGAGGGCCCAGCCACGGGGGGAGTTTTTCCGTTTGATCAAGACGATGCCCCGCTTTTCTATCTCAATGATAATGTCCACCGTAGGCAGCGGGTTCAAATACTCCTCCTGTTCCGCGCCGCAAGCCGGACAGCGTTTCTTGATTTTGATGGTCGCCTTTCTCCTTGTCTTGAGGTCGTTCTGCCTGACGGCACGGGGTGGTAAACAGTAACGAGTGATGTGAGGGCGGGGCAGATGGAGATGGTCCCTGCCCCCACATCAAGGCTATTACGCGAGATATTTAAATGACAGGTTAACCTTGGCACGGTAGAGGGCGACTTTACCGTCTTCAATGGTCATGTCGAGTTTGACAATCTCCGCAACACGCAATTCTTTTAGACTCTTTGACGCAATTTCCACCGCTTTTTTAGCTGCATCTTCCCAGGAAACCTTGCTTGACCCCACCAGTTCGATAATTTTGTACACGCTTTCAGCCATTGTTTCTCTCCTTTCTGTACGTTAAAGGTTAATAGAGGTTGACAACATGTTCGGCATTATATCATTGCCAAAAGAAAAACGAAAGATAAATGCGGTAGGTGTAATTTATCTTGCCTCTATGGGCAAAAAGCTTTAATACTGAAGGAAGAGGCAGGGGTCGCGGAAATAAATAAATTGAAATATTGCAAAGTGGAAATATGAAAATATGAAAAACCTCTCTGTTTCAGCTCTCTTATTCCGGATTGGACTATCAATGGTTTTTCTGCTTGCCCTCGAACTGGCCAAACCGTCATCTGTTTTAGCCGACGAGCCCCTGAATAATTTCGCCATACTGCTGAAGAAAGACAAGGGGCTGACGGGGGCTGAGAAGAAAAACTGGCGGAAGCTAATAGGTGAGAAACTCCAAGGCAGATCAATTTCCTTCGACTACAGCCAGCTTATCTATAGTATCCTTTCGCGAGCCAAATTTGATGAAGTGAGTATCCAGCGGGGCGTCCAGGTTGCCCTGGACTGCACCCTTGCCGTAGAAAACGGGGCGCCCCGGGACGAGGTTGAGGAACTTGCCATGCTGGCCTTTGCCACGGACATCAAACCCGAAGAAATGACCCGCTATGCCATCGCCTTCCGTCAATGCAATATTGGCGGGGTCCCTGTGCATATTACCCAGGAATTGATCAGTCACGCCAAGGGAAGGAACTGGCCGGCTTTCACTCTCGACAAGATGATTGGCGGCCTGCTCGAAGCTGCGCGTCATCCCGTGGACCTGGAAAAGTTCGTTCTCTACATGCTCATTTCCGTGGATCAGGATTTGGGAACCGCCGACAAGATCGTTGAGGACGCTATCCGCTCCGCCAAGCAGCGGGAACCGGCCCGGTGGAAGGAGTTGAAAACCGCAAAATCTGCGTCCGCCCCCGCGGATGCTCCCCCGTCACCGCCCGTGGCGCTTAATTTCGACCAGTTCCGGGAATCCGTGGAGTCGTTTCTGGGTACCCCGTATGTTTGGGGAGGAGCGACCCGGGCCGGATCGGACTGTTCCGGGTTTACGAGTCTCGTCATGAAAGAGAATGGCTACGCTATCCCCCGCACCAGCCAGGAACAGGCTAAGCGGGGTACGCCCGTGAGCAAGGAAAACCTGCGCCTGGGAGATCTGCTTTTTTTTGATACCAAGGGAGCGGGTTCCATTACCCATGTGGGATTTTACCTGGGTGGTAATCTCCTCGTCCACGCCGCCTCAAGCAAAGGCGTAACCTTGATCCTGTTCAGCGATAAATACTTCAACTCCCGCTTTCTAACGGCGCGCCGGGTTATCAGGTATGCGGATCGTTAATTGGCTGGTTACGGCAGGCTATTTGGTCTTTTTTCCCAGATAGTATTTGGCGGCCTTATTCTCGGGATCTACGGCCAGTACTTTTTTCCAGTATGACGAAGCATCTTGCTGCCTTCCCTCTTTGTAAGCCTTCCAGGCCAGTTCATTACAGCCGCGGGCCAGACTGAAGATGGCGTCACTGTCACGGGGATTGATCTTCAGACTCTGCTGCCATTCCGCAAAAGCCTTCGCAAAGTCTCCGGCATTGTAGTAAAGCCACCCCAGTTCGTTTCTGGCGGCGTTATAGGATGTGTTTAATTCGAGGACCCGCCCGTATTCTAATTGCGCATTTTTGACCATATCCACCTGCCGGAAGGCTTTCCCCAGCCGGAAGTGGGTGTCCGCCTCACCGGAATCGGCATCACGGGATTTTTTCAGATACTCAATGGCCTTGGCCGGGTTGTGCCGGATGTTATAGATGGCCCCCAAATAATAATAGGCATCGGCGTGGGAGGGATCAACCTGGATGATTTTTTGAAAGTTCTCGAAACCCTTGTCCAGATTATTCTTCTGCAAATTCAGGATGCCCAGCCACATCAGCGCAAAGGTGTTATTCTGATCTATTTTGGCAACAATGGAAAATTCCTGAAAGGCATCGTTGAACCGCTCCTTCTTAGCGTAGATAATCCCCAATTGATTATGGGCGTACTCATTGCGGGGCTCCAGCTTCACAGCCGCCTGAAACGAAGTCAGTGCTTCATCCAGGTTCCCGCGGTAATGATAATCGGCGCCCTGGAAAATCAGGATGTCAACATCGGCTGCCGGCGAGATGCTGGCAGAAAAGAGAAAAATGGCGCATGCCGTTATGAAGATTGCCGTCTTTGCAGGCATCAATTTCATAGAATCCCTCCCGCAATGGCTTGGGCAATCTGATCACGAAACGCCGGTTGTGCGAGATTGGCCTCGTCGCCCGGATTGGAAATAAATCCCGTCTCGATGAGAATCGCCGGCATCCTGGCCGTGCGGAGGACCGAAAAATCAGCCGAATGAATGCCGCGGCTCTGCAGAGGCAGGCTCTGCTTGATTCCATCCTGAAAACGCTTCGCAAATTTACTGCTCTCATCCCAGTAGAGCTTGCGTTCAAAACGGAAAAAGATGTCTTCCACGTCAATATAGCCAGCTTTCTTTTTGACGGGCTGGTCGTATTTGGCGACGGCATTTTCTGTCGCGGCCACTCGCGCCGCCTCCTTGCTCGATGCCTGCTCGGAACAGAAATAGGTTTCCGAGCCGCTGGGATCCGACTTCGGATTGGCGTTGATGTGGAGACTGATGAAGAGATCGGCGCGGTACTGATTGGCAATGACGGTTCGTTCTGCCAGGGGAACAAAGTAATCATCCGTGCGGGTCAGGAAGGCCCGCTTCTTCCCCGTCGCTTCGAGCCGCTGCTGCAGATATTTGGCGATCTCGAGGGTGATGTCCTTTTCCTTAAGGCCGCTTTTCCCGACGGCGCCCGGATCGAAACCCCCATGACCGGCATCAATTACCACGCGCTGGACCTGATACCGGAGGCCCTCCTCCGAGCGCAGACGATTGAGCATCCGTTCTTCTTCCTTGCCGGCTTCCTTCTCTAAGGGTGAGGGCGGTTTTTCCTCTTTCTGCAAACGGGGAACGGGCTTCTGGGCGATGATCTCAGTCATCAGGCGGGAGTAGGTATCAGCGGGATTCAAACGGACGGCTTCTCGGAAGGCGGCCAAGGCCTCGGCATTCTGTCCGAGCCCGTGGTAGGCCCGTCCCAGGAGACCATAGGACCAATCGTTCCCGGGGTCCAATCGGACCGCCTGTTTCAGGGATATAATGGCCTTGGCATATTCTCCACTCTGAATGAAGTTCTGCCCGTCAAAGGCGCACTCCAAAGCAGTAGGCGCTCCCTGGACGGAACGGGGGGAAAGACCCAGAACCGCCGCCGCCAGGAAACCTTTGCCGCAAAGATTGATGAATGTCCGCCTGTCCATAGCCAGACTCCTGAAAGGGACATAAAAATAATTTGCAGCCTTCTAACATATTTAATCTTGACACACAATAGCCATACCGGTATGGTTTGCGCAAGGAAGAATTTCTTATCCAGCCATCAGACCGTACTCAGCGGCTATTTAGAGGAACATCATGTTATTATTCAACATTTCTGCATTCGCAAAAAAAATTACCGCTGCCTTTGTTATTGCTTTCCTGATCAGTTTTCCGGCCGCCCCGGCAAGGGCTGTTGATTTTGACGCCGGGCCCTTGCTGGAGCAGACCCGTATATTTTTGGACCAGGGACAATTTCTGGAATGTATGGACGCCTATTATCAGCTCTATCAGTACAGTCGCAAGCCAAAGGAACGGGCGTTGGGTCTGGTGCGGATCGCCGATGTCCAGGCGCTTTTTCTGGACCATAAGGCAGAGGCGCTCGATCTTTACCTGAAGGCCCGCAAGGAATTTACCGTTATGGATATACCGGAAAATGCCTTTTATAACGCCGGGATGATCGAGTTCGAATTGGGACGATGGGAACCGGCGAGGAAAAGTTTCCAAAGTTTTGTAAGACTTTTTCCGAAGTCCTTGCGGGGGTCTACCGCTCAATACATGCTGCAGCGGATAGAGTCCGACCTGGCTGGTTCAGCGCCTCTTGCTCAAAAGGAGACGGTTCCGGTTGCGGATATGCCGTTGCTGTCGGAAGTACCTCTGGTGCGGGTAGCCTTGAATCAGTCGGAACAAGTTACTCTGCGTTTTCAGGCAGAGGTGGAACTACGAACCGCTGACGGCAGCCAGAAATGGCCGCCGGGGGAATATCGCTTTGCCAATGTTGATCAAAAATTGCAGGTAGAGGATCAAATACTGGGAAGCCAGTTGACGCTGGTCCCCGTTAAAGGGCCATTCAACTGGCAAGGGCGGCCCTACAACGGGAACGCGGTCTTAAAGATTGTCAAGAACCAGGTCTTGCTGATCAATCAACTGCCCCTGGAGGCCTATTTAGAAGGCGTAGTTCCCAAGGAAATGCTGCCTTCCTGGAAATTGGAGGCACTCAAGGCGCAAGCAGTGAGCGCCCGTTCCTATGCTTATTATCTGCTGCGGAAATCCGAAGATAAGGATTATGATGTCGCTGCCACCACTGCCTCCCAGGTTTACGGAGGCGCCAATGCGGGCAACGATAATACGAATAAGGCCGTCTCCTCTACTCGCGGCAATATACTGGTTTATAACGGCCAGCCGGTATTGACTTATTTCCACTCCCATAGCGGCGGTGTCTTAGAGGATGCGTCCCAGGTCTGGTCCGGCTCTTCACTTCTCTACTACCAGGTTAAAAATGACGATATCTCGGAAAAATTTAATCCCCTGTCGTGGCAATATCTGGTAAAAAATGAGGATCTTCTCAAGACTCTTCAGAAGAATGGCTTCCGCATTCAGGAGATTAGCGATTTGACGGCGGGTGAAGTTTCACCTTCTGGTCGGCTGGCGACCGTGGAAGTTACAACCGACAGCGGCCCGCTAAAAATCCGTGCCAACAGTCTCCGGATGTGGCTGGGCGCAACCAACATGAAAAGTGTTTTGGCCTCCATCCAGAAACAGGAAGATGGATACTTGTTTGAGGGACGCGGTTTTGGTCATGGCGTGGGCATGAGCCAATGGGGCGCCCAGGGGATGGCTCAGGGCGGTTCTGCTTATGAGCAAATTTTAAGGCATTATTATCCCGGGACTGCATTGAAGACGATATACCGGTAAATCGGAGGTGGGAGAAAAAAGGTGCTTAATAAAACAGTACCTGTTATAGAGTAACGGCGGCGCGGTTAACTTGCGCCGTAACTGGCATAATTATAAAACCAAACTAAGATTTTAGGAGGTCGTCATGAAAAAGGTTGCATTGCTGATATTCCCTTTTCTCTTATGGGCCTGCGCCGGCGCTAGCGTATATAAGATCAACTTTGCCAAGGATTATAGCCCTGAGAAGGTACGGCGGGTTGCCATCCTGAATTTCAACCGGGGGCCGGATATCCGTCTTAGTCAGGATTTTGTAGTTGATAAATTCACCGCCGCCATGGTCGGCTCCCGCTTTATCTTGGTGGACCGCACCGACATCAAGAAAATCATGGAAGAGGCGAAATTCCAGAACATCGAATCGGGGATTATTGACGAAAAAACCCGGCAAAAATTGCAGCAGCTCGGAGCAGACGCGATTCTTACAGGTACTCTCCATAACTATTCAGAGAGCAAGAATGCCCAGAATATGATTACCCATGCCGAGGTATATCTCACGGCCAAGCTTTTGCATGTAGAGACAGGTGAGATTCTGTGGTCCGCAGAAATCATGAAGGATTCGAAAATGACTAATGCGGGAGAAAAGAAGAAGATGGGCATCATCGGTGGGGAGTCGGAAGCGGAGTCAGCCGTGAAACTGCTCGATGAGATTATTTCTGACATGGGCGACTCCTTTAAAGAAAAAAAGAATATATTAAAAAACATTTTTTAGCTGTCGGCCGCAGTTGAAAAAAAGAGGGTTACTTATGGATAAAAAAATCCTGGGTTTACACGAGGAATAATTCCATTTCTAAATCAAAGATGATATCGAGGCGGCAAGGAGGAGGCGACGAGGCGTATTGTACATACGTCGAGGAAGCCGACGACGACGCCAACAAAGATAGCGCTTTGATTTAGGAATGGAATAACGAGGTCCCAGGTGTCAACATTACAAGCGGTAATACTCGGATTGCTGCAAGGACTGGGTGAGTTTCTGCCCATATCAAGCTCGGCGCATCTGGTGTTGGTTCCCTGGATTTTCGGCTGGACGGATCCGGGACTTACCTTTGACATCGCCCTCCACATCGGCACTCTTGTTGCCGTGGTAATCTACTTCTGGAAGGATTGGCTACGGTTAGTCACCAAAGGATTGGCAGATGCCCGCAGCCAGGATGGGCGCTTGTTCTGGTATCTGGTGGCGGCCACCATCCCGGGCGCAATAGCCGGCTTTCTGTTGGAAAAAAAAGCGGAGACTATATTTAGAAGCCCCCTTCTGATCGCGATCATGCTGATTATGGCGGGTGTTTTTTTGTACTGGGCAGATCGAAAAAGCGCCAGAAATATTGAGATGAACAATATAACGTTGGCAACCAGTATGATGATCGGCCTGTCTCAGGCGCTGGCCATTATTCCCGGGGTTTCCCGTTCGGGTATCACCATGACCATGGGACTGCTCATGGGGCTTACGAGAGAAGGGGCGGCCAGATTTACGTTCTTGCTATCAACCCCCATTATATTTGGCGCTGCCCTGGTCAAGCTGCCTTATATTGTCGCCAATCCAGCACTGATAACCGCAAACTTCATGGTTGGTATGCTGATCTCCTTTGTTACCGGTATTGCCAGTATTGGTTTTTTACTGCGCTATGTTCAGACCAGGAGCTTTTTGCCCTTTGCCTGGTACCGATTCATACTGGGTTCCCTGGTAGTCCTGATTGCCCTGGTACGTTCATTTTAGTTTTTGTATTTTTTTAAGCAGATTTTGAGCATTTTCAATATCCCTGCCTGCCCGCGGGTGTTTTGGATTAAGCGCGAGCGCTTCCTTCCACTCCCGAATCGCCTGCTCGATCTTTTCAGCCACGTACAATTTAACGCCCATGTTGTAACGCACCTCCGCAAGGAGATTTTGTGTTGATATTATGACATTCTTCACATCTCGAAACCCGGGATTGACTTTTCTGAAATATTTCAGCGCTTCCGTATAGTTCCGGGCCGCATTGGCAATTTTGCCCAGCTCGTAATTGGCGGTATTGACGATATTCAGGGCAGCGCTGTTCGTGCTCTCATACTTCATTATGTTTTCCGCTGCCGGGATAGCGTCCCGATATTTTTTGGCATTAAGAAGCTCCATGGCCTTGGCAAGAAGTCCCGCAATATCAGCCGCTGGTGGCGCTTCCTCCTCTTCCCCGGGCGTCGAATCGTACTCCTCCTTGGGCTTTTCCGGTTCTGAAATCTCCAGAATGGGAATTATCAGGTTCATATCGGGGACTAAGCCGGTTTGCTTATCAATATTATTGAAATAGGATATGAGAAAATCTTTTTGGGGATCGTTGTAAAATTTCTGGGCAATGCTTGGCAGCGTATCACCCTTTTTCACCACATACTGAGTGGGCTCCTCCCCGGTCAACTTGTTTTTTAGATAATCCAGCGCTGCTTTATGATCGGGATTGTATAACAGTGTCAGCAAAAACTCCTTGCGGGCCGAAGCTGCCGCACCTTTCTGATAATGTGCCACCCCGCTTTTAAAATGACTGGCAGCGGCTGTGTCCGCCTGCTTTTTTAATTCTTCTATCTTCTTGATCGTTTCTCTGTCGGCCGGCGTCAAGCTGCTGAATATTTTCCACATCTCGATTGCTTTCAGAAACTCTTGCGCCTTTTCATAATTTATCGCTTTATTCCGGTAAACATCAGCAAAGGGATCGGCAGCCGGAATCACAGGCGCCTTCGCAACTTTATCCCTGTCAGATGCCGACTCAGCAACAGGAGCTGCCGCATCCACAGTGCTGACAGGAGCGGTTGCGCAATTGTTGAGCAATAAAACGGCGAGCAGGAGAAAGATAACCGGAGTTGTTTTATGGAACGGAAAGTTTTTCATTTGAGCGACTCTTCGGTGAAAATCACCAGATTCTTTTCGAACTGCTGCAAGGTATATTCGCCAAAAATCATCGAACGGTTTACCCGGTAGTTATTTACAAAAAAAGCATTGCCGGCACGCGTAACAGTCACTCCGCCCCGATAACCCTGCTTCTTGAGCAACGCAATACCCAAGTGATTAATATTCCCGAAGGGATATGAAAGATACTGCACCTCTCTGTTGGTTCGCATTTTTATTGCTTTAGCCGCATCAAGCAATTCCTTTTCGATTGCCTCAAAATACTCCTTAAAAGATTCTTTGGAGACGGGGGCGTTTAAATTGCGATGGGTCCTTGTGTGACACTGCAGGTCAATGCCTTGGCCGGCCATTTCATTAATGAGGTCCCAATTGAGGGTCAGTTTATTGCCCGATATGAGCGTTGTATAGATAAAGAGGGTAGCCGGGTACCCATATCTTTTCAATATAGGGAACGCGATATCATAGGTAGAGCGCCAGCCGTCGTCAATAGTAATAACCACCGATTTTTTGGGTATCTGGATTTTAAAATCAAGAAAATCGAATAGTTGGTTGAGTGTAATAACATGGTAGCCTTTATCTTTCAAGAACTTCATCTGTTCCTCAAAGGCGGACGCAGTGACGGTCATTTTGTCTGCCTTGGACTCGGAAAATTTGTGATAAGCCAGGATTGGCACTGTCTGATGCCCTTTCACCGTCAGCCCCCCCCGCTCGAAATATTTAAGGGGGATAATCAGCTTCTGCCCCGGCGTGACCTCCGAAACTTCGTTAAATTCCGCAATCATCCAGCCCTTGGAAGCATCATTGAGGTATTGTGAGGCCAAGGACGATAAAGTATCTCTATCTTTAACAGTTACGACAGCAAAAGATGTGTATTGTGGCGACTCACCCGGCGGCACCAGCGTCTGGGCGGGTGGTGCCACCTGGGTGGGGGTTGCTTCAACGGGCGGCACTAAAGGCGGAGGTGGTATAACCTGCTCCCCGGCACAACCCGACAGGAAAGCAATAATAATCATGAAATAATAAAAGGCGCATCTGAATTTCAGCCGATTTGCACTTCTGTTATGCATATCCTACCTCCATTCTCCCGCTATCCCTTCAATCCCAGCACCTCGAAGACTCCGAGTGGTTCAGACTTCCCTTTTACCCTCTGGGGAGGGAGGGGTGCAACGGTGATCAGATGCTGTGTCAGCTTAAAAGTATGATCGGTGATGATGATTTTTCCGGATTCGGCCACTGCCAGAACACGGGCAGCAATATTAACGTTATCTCCGATAACCGTATATTCCATTTTAATGTCGGAACCGAGATTGCCGGATACCAGCATCCCTGAATTAATCCCGATGCCTATCTTGGTCAGAAGCACATTCTTGCTCCCGGCGCCCTGCTGCAACTCCCGCTGCATGGCAATCGCGGCCCTTACCGCCCTTTCCGCGTGATCATTTTGTGAAATTGGAAGACAAAAAACTCCCATAACCGCATCACCGATGAATTTATCCACGTATCCCCCGTGTTCAAGGATATGCCTGGTGATAATCCCGAAATATTCGTTCAAATCTTCTACGATAGCCTCCGGCTCCCGAGTCTCCGAGTAAGCAGTGAACCCCCTCACATCTGCAAACAGGACGGTCGCTTCGCTCCTCGCGCCCTTGAGCCAGGACTCTTCGGGGTTCGAGAGGATCAAATCCAGCACATCGGGGCTCACATAGCGCCCGAAAGATTTCTGCATCAATAATTTTTTCCAGAGCTCTTGAGACATGTAGTTGAAGGCATCTGCCAGATCACCAAATTCATCTTTCCGGGCAATATTGGTTTTATGTTGAAAATTTCCCTTACCGATTTCCTTCGTTGCCAAAACAAGCTGGGATATGGGAAAAGAAAAGTAAATACCCAGTATAGTCGCTATTACTATCCCTAAAATAACGATCAAAACGCTCATGATGAGGATAAAGATGCTTTCCTGGCGAATTTGCTCCTGAATAAAATCAATAGATATTCCCACATGAACAGCACCGATATTTTTGTTATGAAAAGTAATCGGTCTGGATAAGTTCAGGACATTTTTACCATCAGGAAGCGTATCGGGGAAAAAGGTAATGTCACCTTCCTGGGTCCGCTTGCGATTCGGATCGAAAGCCGGCATAGGCATTCCTATTTTGGTATAATCCGTATGGGCCTTGATGATCTGCTCCGTATCAATGATGATTGCGTAAAGAAGTCCTTCTACTGTGGCAGCTTCTTTTATAACGGTGTTAAGCAAGACGATATCGTCGTCGAGCAGCGGCATCTTCGCATCATTGGTGAAATAATTCAGACTTACCTTACCGAGCTTTACGGTCTGTGCATACAGTTGTTCCTTTTGCCTGGCGAGAATCGTAAAGCTAAGGATCAGAATGGTGAGCCAAATAATGAAAATGATCGCGCCAGAGAGTTTGATCTTGATTGGTACGCGAAGGCCGGATATTCTTTTCCATAAGTCGTCGGATGGGGGCTTGAAGAGTTCAGCCGTGCTTTCAAGGGAGTCAAGCGATATGCCGTAATAAATCTCCATCGCATTTAACACCTCTTCTTCTTTTGCATATCCCTGGGAAACAATAATCTGTCCCAGTTTGAGATTGCTCCCCAACTGAAACATCAGGGCTTGCTGAAGTTGGTGCGGCGAAATAATTTTTTCTTGCAGTAAAATGTCACCGAGAGGACTTCGGAGCTTCTTTTTTTGCGCAGAAATGGCAGTTATGATGCCGGATAGCGCCCCTTGTATTTTCTGATAGATGCTTATGGCCATAGGTGATAGACATCTCCCTGAAATGGGCTTACGAAACGCACCTGTCGAAGGCTAAAGAATGAAGCGAAGTTTGTCAATATTTATTTTCGTGAGGTTTCACAATGCAAGGGTTTTTGCCTATTCACTTCAGGCATTGGAATATGTCCATACACCACAGGCAGACGCCGCAAGGTTCGGAATTGATGTAACAATCCTGCTCAAAGTCGCCGCCCTCGACGTAATCGCACAGGGCAAAATTGCAGTTGAAACAAAATGGATAATCATAACGGACAACGTTTTGCCGGAATGTGACAAAATTGGGGTCATTCCATATTGCCAGGATGCCTTTTTCCGATAGATTACCGAATATCTTGGGCTTTACGGTCTTTTCCACGCCGTTTATGTAACAGCGGTAATGGTGCCACAAAAAATAGCAGGGATGGACATTGCCGTCCCAGGAAACAAAGATGCTGCCTTCCTCCACAAACTCGCACCGGCGGGCGCTTTTGGGGATAATTTCCGGGAGCCGGAGTTTTATCCCCGTCTCTGTCCCAACAGACTGTGCCCTGGCGAAGACCTCCTCCATCTTTTCCACCCAGGCGTGATCCGTCGCAAACAGTTTCTGGAGATTCAATGAAATTCCCTGTCGCAAGGCATCCGCCACGAGCGCTTCCACGAAGGTAATCATTTTCTTTTCCTCAGCCGATTTTTCATATTTCATGAATACATCGTAATAGCGCCTGATATCAATACCCTCTTTTTCGGCTCTGCGCAGGTGGTCATGAAATATGGATACAGAAAGGTCCAGGTTGGCGTCGTATGTCGTCTGGGAAACAAGCGCCTGATGATAGGGAAAAAGTTGCGTGACAATTGCGAAATCGGCGCCCTGCAAAGCCGCCCAGTGAATTGTTTCCGCCAACTCGCCAATATTATCGCGCCTCAGGACGAACTCCACCCCGATTTCCAGTCGCTCGTTGTATGTTTCTTTTGCTGCCCGGAGCATTTGTAGCGCTCCCTCGACACTCCTGAATTCGCCTCCCTGGCGAATGTTGCTGAAGGTTTCCGGGGATACAGCGTCAACAGAAAGGCATATCCGGTCCACTCCCGCCCTGACCAGAGATACGGCCCGCTGCCTGTCTATGAGCAGACCATTGGTCTGGAATCCTATCCAGGCGTTTTTGTCCATTTTCTCTTTGGCAATCCGGATGAAATCATCAAGGCGGGGATGAAGGAGTGGCTCGCCGATACCGTTCAAGACCAGGGCTTCCAGGGTTGGCAACGCCGGCGACAGGGCCATGAAAATATCCGCAGACATATCCCCTTCCAGAAATTCTGCATCATGTCGCTGTTTAAGACACATGGGACATTGGAGATTGCAGCGGGTGGTTAATTCGACGAACAACTTGGCCGGATAATGTCTCAGGGCCGGAGTTTCAATGGACGGCAGGTTGTTCATCGGCTTCAAAAGGTAATTTCTGTAAATTCAGTATCGAGGAAGTTCAGCGAAAGCATCTTGCCTCTAAATGTTGATCCTTCCCCGAGAAGTATCTTAACAATTTCGGAGACTTCCATGCTCGCGATGACAGCAACGACAAAAGACAGATTTCCCAGATCCTTTTCGACTCCTCGCTCGCCGCTATACCGGGAATAGATTTTTTGCAGCGTGCCTTCTCCCGGGAATTGGGTGGCCACCTGACCGTACCAGCCGCCGACGCCTCCGTGAACCAGCGGGATGTTGCATTTTTCGCATACCTCAGCCAATTCGAGACGCCGCGGAATGCTATCCAGGGCGTCTGCCACAACATCAATCTTTTCGATAATTTTCCTGCCGTTTGCGGCAGTAAAGGCATCCTGCACCGGTACGATGGTTACGGCGGGATTGATCTCTTTTATCCTGTCGGCGGCGACGTTCACCTTGGGCTGTCCCAGGTTGTCAAGTTTGGAGAACAACTGGCGGTTTAGATTATGCTCCTCAAACGTATCGGGATCAACTACGGTGATATGACCGATGCCGATGCGGGCCAGTTCCTCGATGATATAGCCTCCCAGGCCGCCACAGCCGATCACGGCTACTTTGCTGCGAAAAAGGGAGAGCTGCTGCCGGCAGGAAAGGCTTCGTTGATTTCGCTGGTAACGTGCCGGCAGCAGATTCAGCTCCAGGATGGCCTCCTCCACAGCTGGAAAAGTTAGCCCGAAATGTTGGACTGCCCACGTCTGGGTGGAAAGACTGATCAATCCCTTCTCAGCACGGACCCCAAGGCATTCCTGGAGAATTTCCATTTTACCCGCCCCCCACCGGCGGAAAAATGGCCAGCAGATCTCCCTCCTTGAGGAGAGAATCAGCTTCCGCGTGACGGCCGTTGATGAAAATGATGGCCGCCTCTCCTTCAGGGATATTCAGGGATGCCAGGATATGACCTACCGTAGTGCCCTCCTGGTAATCGAAGTCGTCAACGGCAAACCGGTCCTTGCGCAGGGAAGCAAACAATTTGACGGTAACTTTCACCGGAAAGGCACCTCATAAAGTTGCGGGGGCGACTGCCAGTCGGCCCCCGCAAAATATTCACCAATTAAACACTTTATCCAACTCTTCGTCCTTGACCAGGAAAGTGATATTATGAGGAAGTACCGGTTCCGTGTAGAAAAACCGCGGCAGGCGGTCATCCTCTTTGGTGAAGCCGACGCGGCTGTTGAAATCGCGCTCTATCTTCAATACCTTCTTCCCGAGATCAGAAACGCTGTCTGCCGTCAGTTCCAGACCATAAAAGGAATTCAACAAGTCGAGGAGGGCCTGGAAAGTGTCCGGCTGGTCAAGAATGGCAAAGGCGATAAACAGACACATCCCTGTCGAGTCAATGGCAGCGGTTGCAACCTGCAGATTCCGGGACAGATCTACCTGGCCTTCGGGCTTTAATGGATCAACGAAGCCGCCGCTCTTGAGGATGTTGGTCGCGATGCTGTAACCTGCCGTGTGGTCCGCGCCCATGGGGCTCGTGGCGTAGGTGACGCCGATGCCCTGTACAGCCCGGGGATCGTAGGCGGGCATCGCCTGCCCTTTGACGACGGGAACTCTTTCCACGCCGAAAACCTTGCCCGTTACGGCGGCGCCGCTGCCGATAATCCTGCCGAGGGGAGTTCCCCTGCCGATTTCCTTAACAAGATCAATGGCGGCCTGGGCGTCGCCAAACTTCACTACGCCGGCCTGCATGGCAACACCGATGGCTACCCCCGTTTCAATCGTATCGAGCCCGTAAGTATCATCCAGGAAATCAAGCATGGCAATGGCGTCGGGGTCGTCAATACCGCAATGGCCACCGTGGGCCCAGACCGTTTCATATTCCGGTTGCTTGGAAAGGAAATTGCCGTTCTTGTCGTTGTATATGCCCGAACAGCGGATCACACAGCCGCGATGACAGGCGTGGGCTGGTCCGGCGCCGCGTTTTGTTTCCAGTTCCGCAATGGTTTCACCGCTGATCTTGGCAGCCCCGGCAAATTGTCCTTCTTTGAAGTTGTTGGTGGGGTAAGCGCCGGCTTCGTTGAGGATATTGGTCAATACGTTGCTCCCGTAAGCAGAAAGGGCCTGGCCGGTGACGGGGTGACGGGCGAGTCCTTCTACAAATTTTTTGTTGGCTTCCCTGAATTTTTCGAGATCCTTGGGTGGGCGCGCCTTGCAACCACTGTCATCAAGGACGATCACTTTGACGCCTTTCGCTCCCATAACGGCCCCGACGCCCCCTCGCCCTGCGTGTCTTGATGGTCTTAGTTCCGGGTCCGTGCAGGCAATGGAAGCGGCCGGCAGCTTCATCTCTCCGGCCGGTCCGATGGAAATACAGGTGATTTTATCGCCAAACTCCCCTTTCATCCTGCTGACGAGGTCATAATTGGTCATCATCTTGAGACTGTTATCCGCTTCAATCTTGACACCGTCCTTGTTAATGATGATTTTGTACAGATCGTCCCCCGGCGGCTTTCCCTCCAGGATGATTGCCCCATACCCGAGCCTTGCCAATACCTGGGCCGGCTGCCCTCCGGAATTGGCCTCTTTGATCCCTCCCGTCAGGGGACTCTTGCAGCCGACGGATAAGCGTCCCCACATGGCAGCGCCTGTTCCGGAAAGCATACCGGGAGCAATGACGAGTTTGTTTTCCTTGCCCAGAGGGTGGCAGGATGGCGGCACTTCCCTGGCGACGACAGACGATGTCATCGCCCGCCCTCCGAGTCCCGCGTATTCACCGAGAGATTCTTCCCGCATCTTTGGGCCGCCTGCGGCCCCCATATCGATCCTCAGAATCTTGTCCATACACGCCTCCTTGTTAGTAAGTTACCGATAATATATCGGTGTTCTCCCCGTGCGTCAAGAAGAAATAAATTTTCAGATTCGGGCGCCAACTTGAGATATTGCTTTTTCGTATCATTAGTATAATATGCGCCAGAAAGGAAATCCGGCATGCCTTCGAAAAAAATCCTAATCCTGTCTGTAACAATTTCCCTGCTTGCGCATGCACTGCTCATTTCGGCGACAGGTCTGCTTGATAAACGCTCGGGCAGAACAAGGCCGGAAACAGCCATTACCGTCAATTTGAAGGAAGCGCAAGAAATTCGGCCGGAGGCAACCAAAAATGATACAAAAAAGGAAGTATTACCTACCCCCCTTCCGCCGCCGGAAGAAGTAGCGGCAAGCGATGCCTTAGAGCAGGAAGCCATCTCTCTCGACAGCGCGGATGAAAAATTTGCCCCCTATCTGAAAAAAATCAAACAAAAGATAGAAAATATCTGGTCTTATCCCCCGGAGGCCTTCGCAGCAAAGAAGGAGGGGATAAGTACCGTGCTATTCTCCCTCGATAGCCGAGGCATGCTTGTCGAAAGCAAAATTGTTGAATCTTCCGGACATGAGGCGCTCGATCGGGGAACGATAAACGTCATCAATGCGGCCGCCCCCTATGCCCCTTTTCCCCCGGAAATTACTCTTTCCCGCCTGCATATCCAGGCCACCTTCCAGTACCGCTTCCTTCAATAGCACTGCTCCTACTTTCTCTTGCCCGGAAAAACAACTGCTGCTATATAGTGGCGTAAGGAGAAGATTATGGAAATAGGTATTTTAGGCCTGCCCCACAGCGGGAAAAGCGCCTTGTTTGAAATTATGACGGCGATTAAGAGCTCGGAAATGCATGGAGAAATCTGCGTGCGCGGCCAGGCTACCGTCCCGGATGAGCGGTTCGATCAGCTCGTGAAAATATTTCAGCCGCTCAAGGTATCGCCCGCCAAGGTGCCTTTCGTGGATGTCAATGCCGTCGGGGAAAGGGCCTGGGATTCTTTGCGCCAGAGCTTAAGCGGCGTGGATGGCCTCCTGCACGTGGTGGACGGTTTTTCGACCGATCATGTTCAGGAAATTATCAACAACTACAGCAAGATGGAAGATGAACTGATCCTTTCCGACTTGCTGATCGTTGAAAACCGGCTGGAACGAATGACGAAGACGGCCAAAAAACCCCTGACCCCGCAAGACGCCGCCCAGGCCCTGCTGCTGCCAAGATTAAAGGAGCAGTTAGAAAGGGGTAAACCACTGCGGGAGATAGGCCTGACGGCGGAAGAGATCCACTCGCTGCGCAGCTTTTCGTTCTGGACCATCCGTCCGGAACTGGTGGTTATCAATACGGCCGAAGACAAGCAGGACATTGCCGATACCTTCCGTGCGCAGGCCGCCCTGAATGTGCCGGTTATGGGCATCTGCTGCCTGACGGAAGCGGAACTCGCGGGACTGACGTCGGAGGAGCAAGGGGAATTTCTCGCCGCCCTCGGCATCACGGAACCGGCTTTCGGCCGCATTATCCGCGCCTCCTTCTCGCTGCTCGGGCGGATCGCCTATTTCACCTGCGGCGCCGATGAAGTCAAATCATGGGTCATACCGGCCGGCTCAAAAGCGCCCAAGGCGGCTGCCGTCATTCACAATGATTTCGAGCGGGGCTTCATCAAGGCCGAAGTGGCCAGTTTCTCCGACTTCCAGGCCTGCGGGAGCACCCTGGCCGGCGCCAAGGCCGCAGGGAAACTCCGCCTCGAAGGCAAGGAATATATCGTGCAGGATGGCGATATTATAACCTTCCGCTTCAACGTGTGATGTCTATTTACCTGTTTCCGGATAGCGCAGCATCAGGCTCAGGATAAAGCCGAGCAAGGGAAGAACCGCTATAGACCGCAGGGCGAAGGGCACACCGAAATGATCGGCCACCACTCCCAGCAGCGTTACGCAAATGCCGCCGGCCCCGATCGCGAAGCCGACCATCAGGCCGGATGCTATGCCGAGGTTATGGGGCAACAGATGCTGCGCCATGACAACGGTAACGGCGAAGGTGGAAATCACGATCATGCCGAGCAGCCCGAGGACGACGAACAATAACAAGCCCTTGGTAACAAATATAAGCGGTAGCACCAGCGTAGCCAGGAACATGGAGATGCTTAAATAGCGTTTGTGCCCCAGACTGTCGGCAACAGGCGCACCGCCCAACGTTCCCGCAGCCCCGCCCAGAAGAAATACCGACACCAGCGCACTGGCATAAAGCGGATCTCCCTTGAGATGATTGATGTAATAGAAGGGGATGTAACTCATCAGGCCCATTTGAATCCAGGAGCGCATAATCACGGTGCCGATGAGCAGGAAGACCGACATATAAGTCGCGCGCGAAATTTCATAAGAAGCGTCCTTTACAACCTTCCTGACGGCCTCCTGTCCCATCGTCATTTTTTTCCAGAAAAACAGTATGACCAGGGTAAACAGCAGGGAGGGGATGATAATGACGGGCAAGGATGAAAACCCCAGGTATTTGATGATATAAGCAGCGATAATGGGTCCCAGGGCCAGGCCCAGATTGCCTCCCACAGAGAATACGGCCATGCCCGTGACCGGTTTTTCCCCCGTAAAATTGGCCGCCGTCTTGTATCCCTCGGGATGAAAGGAGGCGATGCCGAGACCGCTGATCACCACCAGCACGAGCACCACGGCGTAACTGGATGGCAAGGACAATAAGGAAAAGCCGATGCCGGCGCAGAGACAGCCGGCGGGCAGGAGAAAGGGCTTCTCGCGGATGTCGGAGAAATAGCCGAAGAGTGGCTGAATCAGGGAAGAGGTAAAGTTGGCCGCCAGCAGGATAACGCCCGTCATCGTGTAGGACAGAGACAGGTGCTCTTTCAGAAAAGGCAGGATGGCCGGCAGCGCCCCCTGGTAGATGTCGGTTACCAGGTGACCTAACGAAAGCAGGAGCAGTATCTTTAAGTTGAACTTTTTCATGTAAATGCCTACCAAGTAGAAAAAAATAAAGCAATAAGATAAAATCTCACCACGGTACGCACCGGCACCGCCCGTCACGTCAGGCGCGCCAATCCGCTCATTGATCAGATTCGGGGCCAGTTTGCGTTGCACCATCTCTGATTTACCCCGGTGGCGCTTCGACAATCTCCTCAAGCTGCTGGGCCAGGCCATGCCAGTTTTCGTATAGCCCTTCGAGTTCCCGGCTGAGTGACCTCAATTCCTGATTCAACAGCTTGATGCGGCCGGGGGATTTACAGGTTTCTGGTTCACAGAGTTCTTTTTCCCGGACCGCCTTTTCCGATTCCATCTGGTGGACTTGCGTTTCCAACTGCGTCACTTTTTTCTTCAGGTCCTGACGGAGCTGGGAAAGCCTGTTTCTGGCTTCGGCATCCAGACGTTTTTCCTCCTTCGTCTTGTAAACGCTTTTTCTGGGTGCGTCTGCGGACAGGTCTTCCCGGGGGAAATCGCTACCAACTGTCAGGGCAACCGGGGATATCGGAACGGTTCCCTCCCGCCTTTTTTCAATAAAATATGAATAGTTACCGGGATAATCATAAATTTTACCCTGTCTGATTTCCAGTACCCGCTGGACGAGGCAGTCGAGAAAATACCGGTCGTGGGAGACGATGACAAGAGTGCCGTGATAGTTGAGCAGGGCATGCTGGAAAATGTCTTTGGTCTTGATGTCCAGATGGTTCGTCGGTTCGTCGAGGATGAGGAAATTGGCATCCTGCAGCATGATTTTCAGCAATGCCAGCCGGGACTTTTCGCCGCCTGAAAGAACAGATACTTCCTTGTGGATGTCATTGCCGGAAAAGAGAAAGGCCCCCAGGAGGTTGCGTCTTTCCAGATCGCTGCTCTTCGTTCCCACCTCCTTGATTTCTTCCCAGATCGTCTTCTTGTAATCGAGGTTTTCCGCGCTTTCCTGGGAATAGAAGGCCATTTTGACGTTCAGACCATATTTCAGGTGGCCGGCGGTGGGCGCTTCCGCCTGGCTTACGAGGCGCGTCAGCGTAGTTTTTCCCGCCCCGTTGACACCCACCAGGGCGATCCTCTCGCCGCGGTAAACAGTAAAATCGAGCTGGCCGAATACCTCCGTGTCGCCGTATCTTTTCGTCAGATTCGCGGCGCTAACCACATCCCGGCCGCTTTTAACGCAGGGCGGGAATTTAATCGTCACCGCCCGCACCTTTTCCCCCTGGTGCAGGATATCGAACTTTTCCAGCATCTTGACGCGGCTCTGCACCTGCTTCGCCTTGGTGGCCTTGTAACGGAAACGCTCGACAAACTCATTGATCTTTTTTATTTCGGCCCGCTGGAGCTCCATTTCCTTCTTCAGGGCCTCCAGACGGATCTCTTTCTCCTTCAGGTAGTAAGTGTAGTTCCCTTTGTAGATGGCGAGTTTTTGGCCGGCCAGTTCCGCGATCTGCCGGACCAGTTTATCCATAAAGACGCGGTCGTGCGAGATGGCGATCAGAGTGCCTGAGTAATCCTTGAGCTGGCTCTCCAGCCATTCCATGCTTTCCGTATCCAGATGGTTGGTCGGCTCGTCGAGGAGCATGATGTCCGGCTGCGAAAGGATGATGAAGGCCAGCAGCAGCCGCATTTTCCAGCCGCCTGAAAAGTCCGTGCAATTCTTGTGATAATCATCTTCCTTGAAGCCGAAGCCTTTCAGCATCTGCTTCGCGCGGGCTTCAAAGGCATAGCCGTCTTTGGCCTGAAAAGCCGCCAGGGCCGTCTCGTAGGCCGCCAGCTCCTGTTCGTGTGCCGTCGAGTCGGGAGAGCTGCCCGCAAGTTGCAGCTCATGATTCTTTATGGCTGCCTCCAGCTCCGTCAATCCGCTTCTTTTCTTGAAATAACTGATCAGATCAATGGGGTCGAGCTCCACCGTGTCCTGCGGAAGATAGCCGATCGTCTGATTCTTGCGGTTCGTGATCTCGATGCCGCCTTCATCGAGATCAATCTGCCCCATAATGGCTCTAAGCAAGGTGGTTTTCCCCTGGCCATTGTCACCCACGAGCCCGATTCGGCTCTTGTCGGTGATTGACCAGTTGAGGCGCTCAAATATTTTCTTCTCGCCGAAACGGAGGCTGACGTTGTTGATGCTGATCACAAAGACTCCTTGAATAATTGCCCGGCGGATATATAGAGAAAAGCACAGAGATTGTCAATGCCGGCGGGAATGCGCGGTCAACGATAATAATTGACAACTACTTTAAATCAATATATAAATTTCGCCGTGTCGGATGAAAAGTTTTTCCTATTAGAGGACATGGTATAGACATGGCCAACGGCGTCACCTCTAAACACCTCGAATCTCATCTCTGGGAAGCTGCTAATATTGACGAAATCGTGAAAAAAGTCCGCTTTCCTGATTGGCAACGCACGAGCCAGGGTGAACGCCTGGTTCAGAAGGAACTCCGTAAGGCGCTGCTCAAATACAAGCTGCATACAGACCAGGAGCTATTTGATAAGGCATATGGCTATATACGGCAATATTATTAGAAATTATTAGATCCGGCGAGGAAACGATATAGTTGCCTGCCTGATACCTACAGGCTTGGAATGAAAAGAAAAATATCCGAAAACCGTGCTGTCCGGGATGGCAGCGTCAACGACGGGAATGAAGTCCGTGAATCATGGGCCGGCTGGTTGGGCATCAACCGCGCAACCTTGGGCGTGCTCGTGGTCATCGGTGGTTTGGGTTTCGCGGAAGAGGTCTGGCGCAACTTCCTGGCCATCCATCTCAAGGATTCCATCACGGGCGTCAATCAGGCCTCCCGTGTGTTGGAAGCCGCCAAGTACATGGGCATCTTCGCTTTTTTTGTCAATTTGCTGGAGGGGTTTGGCTACATCATCGGCGGCAAGGTAGCCCATCGTCTGGGGGCGCGCGTGGCGCTGCTCGTTTCCGGTCTGCCAATGATACTGGGCTTTATTCTCCTTTTGATCTTCCATCACCCACTGGCCATCGTTTTCAGCGCCCTTTTGATCACCAACTGGGAACCCCTCTCCGTACCCGCCACCTTTGCCGTGGTGGGCAGCGAAGTCCCTAAAAACCGCCGGGCGATTGCCTTTGCCGTCCAGAGCATCCAGAAGCGCCTGCCCAAGGTTTTGGGACCGCTGATCGGTGGCGTGGCCATCGCGGTAGGATTCTGGTTGAACCTGTCGTTGGCCTTCGGCTTTGTTGTCTTGGCCTGCCTGATCCAGTTCTTCCTGCTTAAGCGGATGCGTCCCACGAATGATGTGGCGCCCGTACCTTTACGGGAGGTGTTGAGAAATATTCCTCCGGATTTGCGGCGCCTTTTGTCGGCAGAGATCTTCCTCCGCTGGGGGGACTGGTTTGTGCGAGATTTTGCCGTCCTTTACGTTGTGGGAGTATTGGCGCAGAGCAACCAGCAAGCGGGGCTGCTGCTGGCTCTGACCAGCCTGACGGCGCTTTTGACTTACATCCCCGTGGGCAAGATGGTGGATCGCGCCCCCAACCCCAAGCCCTTCATCGGTTTAACATTCTTTCTGTTTGCGCTCTTTCCTATCAATCTGGTCATCCTCCCCCACGTTCTGCCTTCCCTCGGAGTGCCTCTGACGGCGGCTCTCAGTCTGGTATTTATTCTGAACGGTTTGCGTGAAATCGGGGAGCCAGCCCGCAAATCTCTGATTGCCGGCGGTTTCCCTCCGGAGCTGCGGGCGCGGGCTGTCGGGCTATACTGGGGCCTGCGTTCCTTTGCCTTTTGCCCGGCGCCGCTCCTTTCCTATTTTTTATGGAAATATTTCGGTCCCGAAGCCACCTTCCTGATCGGCGGTGCGCTGGGGATGCTGGGCACCGCCTGGTTCTGGTTCCGGGTCAAATGCACCCCGGAGGTGGTTTAGTCACAAACCTTACTTGACCGGAATCGTTACTTGTGAGAGAAGTACAAGCATTAAATCTCAGGGGGGGTTTTATGAACAGCATCGTAGATTTTATTACTTCCAATCAAGTGACCGTCATGGCGGCGGCTTTTGTTGTTTTGCTCATCTGCTATTTTCTTTTCAAGCAACTAATTAAACTGGCGCTCCTGATGATACTGATTGCCATGGCCGTGGGGGGATATTATTACTTCAAGGATCCCAAGAAGACGCCGGGAGATATTCGCCAGACGCTTCAGGAGACGCGTGATAAATCATCCCAGTTACTGGAAAAGGGCCAGCAGGCCTACCAAAAAGGCAAGGATCTTATTGATAAAAGCAAGGAGTTGACCGATAAAGCGGCTGATTTTATAAAGAAAACAGAAGAAAAACCGGAGCCGGGGAAGTGAGCATACCCCGGGCTCCGCAATCCTGAACGTTCACCGCACGGTTGGTGAACGCTGCCCTGTTATTTTCAGTCCACCGCATCGGGGGGAACTTCCTTCTCGCGTGTCTTTTCCAGCAGGCGTGTCTGACGCCGGGCTTCTGCCTCCTGATGGCGGCGTTCCTGCTCTTTCGTTTCCCGAATAACCGGAGGCAGGGGTGTGGGGCGTCCCTTCTTGTTCAGGGCCACAAAAGTAAGGTAGGCGGTGGATGTGTGTTTCCGAACACCTGTGATGGGGTTTTCCGACTCCACCCGGACGCCGACTTCCATGGAGGTCTTGCCCACGTAGTTAAGACTGGCCCGCATGGTCAGAAATTCACCCACGAGAACGGTATGATAGAAGTCCAGCCTGTCCACGGAGACGGTGACAACATCGGCCCGCGCGTGCCGGGAGGCCACAACGCCGGCCGCAGTTTCAATAAGCTTCATGATCGTCCCGCCGTGGACGTTTCCGGCTGAATTAGCGTCCTGCGGCCTCATCTCCTGCGCCATTATGACAGTGCTTTCCGCAACTTTTTTCCCTTTCATAATCACTAGTCTCCTCTCATGTAAATGCTTGATCAGTTTCGCACAGTTGACACGTTACCGGTTCGGGATACCGACTTACCGGCGGTGTATACCACATTTTTTAATAGAGTTCCGCCATTTTTTATCCGGGACAGCTCTCCTTCTAATGCCGGTCAGCGCCTGGTCAAAAAGGTTGTTGCTTTTTCCAGATCATGGTAGAAGCCTACCGACAAAGGATGTGATGTCCATGGTAAGAATGTTCAACATCGCTTGTCCCAGATGAAAAAATGATTTCAGGCCCATTATGACCGATGACCAGCAATCAATTATCATAATTAGTCTTAACAGCATAAAAAAAAGGGGGTACCGATGATGAGAAAGATGATGTTTAGTTTTTTCCTGGGTTTGGTAACAATCCTTTTCTGGGGGCACGCTGCCATGGCTGCTGAAAAACTTCCCAGCACCGTCAGCATAGGGACACATCCGGTTGGCTCTTTTTTTAATATTGTTGGAACGGCAGCGGCCAAGGGCATATCGGATCATACGCAAATACGGGGTATTCCTAAACCCATGGCCGGACCAACTGCCTGGCTTCCCTACATGGAGAGGGGCGATATAGAGTTGGGCGTCCTGAACGTTTGGGATGCCGAGAAGGGATACCTCGGTGAATCAATCTATGAAAAGCTGTCCGGCAAGAAAGGTTTTTCGGTTCGACTGCTCGCGGTAACAGTCCCTAATCTGTGCGGCTCCTTTGTTGCCAAGGACTCAGGTATATTCAGCCACGCCGATCTGAAGGGAAAAAGAGTAAGCGGCAACTTCCCCACTCCCTCATTGCAGGCCCAGGCTGAAGCGTTCCTTGCCAACGGCAACCTGGAATGGAAAGATGTCATACCTGTGCCCGTCAACTCTATTGTGGAGGCGGTAAAAATGGTGATGGACGGCCGGGCTGATAGTTCAGGAACTACTGCTCTCGGCACGGGCATCGTCGAAGAACTCAATGCCAAGAAGGGCGCCAGGTTTCTGGGCGTAGATATTTCTCCTCAGGCACTGGAAAGAACCAGGAAGTTTCACCCCGGCTATCCTTACAAAGTGAAACCGGACCCGAGGTATACGGGAGTAGAGAAGGAACAGTACGCATGGGCCTATGACATTTACCTCATTGCAGGCGAACAGGTTCCCGATAACGTGATTTATCTTATCACCAAGGCTCTTTGGGAAAACTACAAAGATTTCGATAAGGTGAACCAGTTATTAAAAGACTGGGTACCGGACCGGTTCGTGTCTAAAGAAGCGGTGATTCCCTATCATCCGGGGGCCATCAAGTTCTATAAAGAAAAGGGCGTGTGGACCAAGGAGATGGAAGAAATACAGAAGAAGCTGCTGAGCAAGAAAAAAGCATAGCGTTTGCCAATACGTTTCTAACTTCGGAGGATGCCCACAAATGAAAACGAATGGCGAGCAAAGTAGTCTGGAAGGAAAAGACGAAGGAGGAGGCACCCGTTTCCGGCAGTTGACCGGGCCTGCCAAGGTCTACTCCGACATTGTCCTGGCGCTGGTTCCTACAATCGGGATTATAGGAATTCTTAATCTTGCCTCATACTTCGGTATTGCCCTTTATCTCCAGCAATACATAGGCTGCATCTACGGCCTCGTGATCGCGGCCGCGTTTATTCTGATCCCCATCAGGAAGAAGTCCGCCCTCGATAAGCTTCCCTGGTACGATTTAGTCTGTTCGATCGTCGCGCTTGCCACCGGTCTGTATGTGGCTGTTTACTACAAGACGATTGCCGTGGATATTGGGCTGATACAGACGGAAAGAGTGATCCTGGGAATCGCCGCCGTCCTGTTGACACTGGAAGCGTCACGCCGGACCGTGGGGTTGCCCTTTGCCGTGATCGTCATCGTTTTCCTGGTCTATGCCCTTCTTTCCCCTTTCATGTCGGGTATATTCAGGACAAAAGGCGTCACCTACGATACTTGCGCCACCTATCTTTATCTTGATCCGCAGGGGATATTGGGCATGCCTCTTGAGATCGCAACCACCCTTGTTCTTGTTTTTATCCTCTTTGGCCAGACAGTTACCCAGGTCGGCGTGAGCAAGTTATTCAACGATGTCGCGTTTTCCCTGATGGGAAGATTTCGGGGCGGTCCAGCCAAGGTCGCGGTTCTCGCATCTTCTCTCTTTGGCATGATCTCGGGGAGTGCCGTTGCCAACGTGGCGACGATCGGGGTATTTACGATACCTCTGATGAAAAAGGCGGGCTATAAGCCATATTTTGCGGGAGCGGTAGAGGCCGTGTCCGGTACGGGCGGCCAGATTATGCCGCCGATCATGGGCGCAGCGGCCTTCCTGATGGCAACTTATCTGGGGATTTCCTATGGGAAGGTAGCGCTGGCGGCGATGATCCCTGCCATTTTGTACTATACGGCCGTATTCATTCAGATAGACTTGAGGGCCGCCAAAGATAACTTAGTTGGCCTCCCCCAGTCGGAGCTTCCTCGCTTCTTCAATGTTATTAAGGAAGGTTGGTATTTGGCTCTACCTTTTGTCGTACTCGTTTACACCATGTTTTTCGCCTGGATGGAGCCTGAAACTGCCGGGTTGATAAGCATAGTAAGTGCTCTGGTACTCGGATTCATAAAGCGCCGTTTGACTATAAGTGGCATTTTCGTGTTGCTCAGGGATTGCGGCAAGAGTCTTTTGGAAGTAGGCGTGACCAGCGCCGGCGCCGGTCTCATTATTGGCATACTGACCCTCACCGGGCTTGCCTTCTTATTCTCCTCCATTTTAATTGGCCTCGCTCATGGAAACGTTTTTCTCTTGCTGCTCCTGTCGGCCATTGTGTCGAGCATTCTTGGCATGGGTATGACGGTTACCGCGGCATACCTGTTGACCGTGGCCATCGGGGTTCCCGCCTTGGTCGAAGTAGGAATTCCCCCCCTCTTGGCCCACTTTTTCATATTCTACTACTCCGTCCTGTCGTTTTTGACGCCGCCGGTTTGTCTGGCTGCGTATGCCGCCGCCTCGATCGCCGGCGCAAACATGATGAAAACGGCGTTTCAGGCCATGCGACTCGGAATCGCCGCTTATCTGGTTCCCTTTATCTTTGCGTACAGACCGGCACTGCTTCTCCAGGGTGGCGCGGTAGACATCATTGAGGTATCCGTAATAGCTTTGATATGCATTACGTTTCTTTCAATTGGGTCTGAAGGCTTTCTGTTTACCTCACTTCTTTGGTGGAAAAGAATCACCTTCATTATCGGAGGCATGGTGCTGATGATTCCCGGCATCTTATTTACCGCCATAGGCATCGTCATCGCTGCTCCGGCCATAATCATCGAGGTGCTCGACAGGGTAGCCAGAAAGCGGGCGTTGAAAATTACACCGACGGTGACGGTTTAAAGATCATCCGGCCGATTATAATATAAACGATTTTCTCAAACGAGAGGAGGAAAAAGATTATGAAATTAGATATTTTCAATCACATTTTTCCAAAGAAATACTTTGACAAAATGGTGGCGGTATTACCGAACGGCGCCGACATGCACAAGCGGGTGCGCAATATTCCCTGTATTGTGGACCTTGATGATCGCTTCCGGATCATGGATTTATACGGCGATTACCAGCAGGTTATCTGCCTGGGGGCGCCACCGATCGAGGTTTTTGGCCCGCCTGAGGTCTCCGGGGAAATGGCCCGGATCGCCAATGACGGGATGGCGGAACTCGTCCGGAAATACCCGGACCGTTTCCCCGGCTTTATTGCATCGCTACCCATGAATGATCCCGATGGACTGCTCAAGGAAGCCAGGCGGGCCGTCAAGGAACTGGGTGCGGTCGGGGTGCAGGTATTTTCCAACGTTCTGGGCAGTCCCTTGACCAGACCGGAGACCATGCCTTTGTTTGACCTGATGGTGGAGCTGGATCGGCCCATCTGGCTCCATCCGGCCCGGGGGGCGGATTTTCCCGATTACAAGAATGAAAAAAAGAGCCATTTCGAAATCTGGTGGACCTTCGGCTGGCCTTACGAGACCAGTGTGGCCATGGCGCACATCGTTTTTGCCGGGCTCTTTGACCGTCTTCCCTCGCTCAAGATCATTGTCCACCACCTGGGCGCCATGATCCCTTACTTTGCTGGTCGCGTCGGGCCGGGCTGGGACCAGTTAGGCAGCCGCACTTCCGACGAGGATTACACCGTCCTGCTCAAGCAGTTGAAGAAACGGCCGCTTGATTATTTCCACATGTTTTACGTAGATACGGCGATTTTTGGCGCCCTGGACGCCACGATTTGCGGGCTCAAATTTTATGGAGCGGAAAAGGCGTTATTTGCCTCCGACATGCCTTTTGATCCTGAGAAGGGCACGGCCTACATCCGGTGGACGATTGAAATCATAGACAGCTTGGACATCACGCCGGCAGAACGTCATGCTATCTATGAAGGCAATGCGCGCCGACTGTTGCATCTCTAACTCGATAAAAGGTCATCCCAGGCCAGGCTGAAGAAAATCTGGTGGAGCGAATGGTCGTCCTCCACCAGATGATAGGTGAGATTGGTAAAGATTTGCAGCGCGATATCATGAACCGGGCCGGGCGGCACTGTCTCGTCGTGGTTGCCGTGATAGATGACCACAGGGAAATTCAGCTTCAGATTCCGGCACATTTCCGGCGGCAGATGATTCAGGGCCGGGGCCAGCAGGATTAATTTGGCGATCTTTTCCACGTGCCGGAAGGAAAACACGGCGGCCATCAACCCTCCCAAACTGGAACCGATCAGGGTGAGGCCGTCCTTGTCGGTGAGCAGAGTTTCCAGCTTGGCCATACGCTCCTCGAAGGGGCCCTCAAAGTCTTCCACGATCATCCGGGGATATCTTGCCTGGAAAAAGGCGCCCTTCGTTCCCCGACTGGAACTGTCCAGGCCATGGATGAATACCAGGGTGGGTCCCGCCGGCCTTGCCGTCTTCTCGGTTTCCATTACTTCCATCCTTGACGACCTCGTAAAAAGTCGAAAATGCCCAAGAATCGTCATTCCGGTGAAAACCGGAATCCAGAGATTTCAGCGTGTTACAAAAATACTGGACACCGGTTTTCACCGGTGTGACGACTTTTTACGAGGCCGCCATCCTTGGGCTTTGGTTTCATGCTCGTGCCATTGACTATAGAAAGCCCAACCCTGCCTGTCAAGGAAATCTTGTGTATGCGGCGGCATGAAGTGTTGCTTTCACGCCGCCGGTATGTTAGCAAGTAAGGAGTTATCTGCGGCGTTTTTCCGGCAGAATCAAATTTTCCGAGGTGATTTAATTATGGCTGAAATTGTTCCGTTTAAGGCGTTAAGACCCCAAAAGCAATACGTAAAGGCGGTGGCTTCTCATCCATATGATGTGGTCAACCGGGAAGAGGCGCAGAAGATAGCGGCAGACAATCCCTTGAGTTTTCTCCACGTCGAGAAATCCGAGATTGACTTGCCTGACGATATTGTCGCCCCGGA